>JAKIYB010000112.1:0-297 GCA_022708765.1 Armatimonadota bacterium
ACGCCAGCACCAACGGAACCGCCTGCCGCGGTAGCGCCGCCTCTCGCAGGTGAGGTGCCACCGCCTGCTGAACCGGCGCCGTTGCCCGCACCAGGCACCCGTCGGTTGCGCGTCAGCGCGGAGCGGTATCTCATCCTCGGCGAACAGGGATTGTATCAGTTCATCGGCAATGTCACCATCGAAACCGAAGGCACCACCATTCGCTGTGCCGAAGCAACTTATGATGACGCGACGCAATTGATTCGCGCGCGAGGCAACGTTTCCATCAGCACGCCCGACGGCAACACCTACTGGGGC
>JAKIYB010000112.1:307-8336 GCA_022708765.1 Armatimonadota bacterium
TGGTCGGTTGAGTATCCCGCCGGTTTTCTCGGCCCACCATTTATCGCGCCGCTCTTTGTGGGTGGCGAGGAATTGAGCGGATTGCCGCGCGGGCTGCGCGCGCGCAATGCGCGTGTGACTACCTGCGATCTGCCGGACCCGCACTATATCCTGATCTCGGAACGCGTTGATATCTATCCGGGTGAAAAACTGATTGCGTATGACACCGATGTCTACGTGCTTGGCCAGAAGATTCTGCACATTCCCTGGTTCTTCATTGATCTGCGGCAACGCCGGTCACCCATTGTACCGGAAGCCGGTCAGAATGATTTTGAAGGGTATTATCTGCGTCTTCTCTACCAGTACGTGATGAATCCGGAGAATCTCGGTGGGGTGCGGCTCGATCTCACGGAGAAGCTGGGTACCGGGGTGGGAGTGAATCATTTTTATACGATCCCGCGCGGCTCCGGTGAAGCATTCGCCTACGTGCGGCAAGATGGATCCGAATATGCCTTGCGGGTGGACCATACCCAGGCGCTACCGGCTGACGTGATGGTGACTCTGCGCGGCGATGTGCGGCAGGACAGCCTTTTTACCTTTCAACCCACGACATTGACGAATCTGAACACCGGCGTCTCCCGGGTAACGACACACTCGTCTACGCAGTTGACCGCGACGCGCGCCCTGAACGAGAGCACGTTCAGCACGGATAACACCAGCGCGAATCTCACGTATAACCATCGCGTTGAGAGGGGCACGTTAAATTACAACGCCGCTTATAGCCGCTACGGCACTTCCGGTTTCGGCGTGACTTCCGCGGCGGACGAGGAGTTGTGGAACCGCGTGCAATGGATGCGCCGCCTATCAGCAGGCCAGTTGAATCTGCGCATTGACGCACGCACGGATGTGGATGGCGACGCATACACGGGGGACTCCTTTTTTTCGGGGCTGCAGCGCCTGCCGGAGGTGTATCTTGTATCCGAGCAGTCTGATCTCAAATGGGATGTGCTGCGCCGCATCCCCAGTCGTTTTACCGTGGGTTGGGGGCATTTTGACGAAGAGCCGGGGAATACCAGGCTGGACCGGTATCTGTTTAACTGGCAACTGCAGAATCTCAACCTGCCGCTTGGCCGGCGTATGCGCCTGACTCCAACGGCGGAGGTACGGCAGACCTTTTACGGTGACGAGGACTTCACCGCGCTCTACCGCTACAATTTCACGCTGCCGCTTCGCCAGGAAATCGGACCGTATGTCGTCAGCAATCTTCGCTACTCGACCCAGCAGGCGCATGGTTTTACCCCGTTTCGTTTCGATAACGTCTATCCGTACGAGACCATCACCGAGTCGTTGGAGTTCAATAACAACCGCAACCTGCGCATGAACCTTACCGGCGGCCGCGACCTGGAATACGGCCGCTGGCAGGACGCCGCGTTTCGCGCCGATGTCGAGTTCGCCCCGAACGTCACCATGACGCAGGCCGTCGCTTACGATTTAAACAACAAACGGTGGCGGGACCTGGTGAGTCAGTACCGTTGGGCGAACAACCCCCTGATGACCTTCGATCTCAGTACCCGCTACGATCCGCAGGGTGGCCAATTGCGTAACGTTTCCACGAACCTGCAGTGGGTTGTCACGCCGAAATGGCGGCTGAACTGGTTGGGTGGCTATGATGGCATCCAACGCGAAGTGCTGTACAATGAGTTCCTGGTGGTGCGCGACCTGCATTGCTGGGATGCGGCGGTCTACTACAGCTATCAGCGCAAATACGTCTATCTGTACTTCCGGCTGAAGGCGCTCAACCTGCCGCTGCCCGGCTTTGGCATCGGCCGCGGCGGGCAGATACTCGACACCGCGCAGGGATTCCCATTTTAGTCACTACTTGTGGGCGGATACCTATGGCAAAGAACCTGAAAATCTGCGTCATCGGCGGCGGCAGCACCTATACGCCGGAACTCATCGAGGGCTTGATCAGCGGCGACCTGTCGGTGCGCGAGATCGCTCTGCACGATATCGCCGCCGAGAAGCTGGCGGTGGTGGGCGGGCTGGCCGCGCGCATGGCGGAAGCAGCCGGCACCGGTGTGCGTGTCACCTGCACGACCGAACAGGCGCAAGCACTGGCGGGCGCGGATGCCGTCATCACTCAACTGCGCGTCGGCGGGCTGGCCGCGCGGGCGCTTGATGAACGCATCCCGCTGCGGTTCGATGTCATCGGCCAGGAAACCACTGGGCCGGGCGGTTTCGCCAAGGCGCTGCGCACGATTCCAGTCGTTCTGGAGATTAACGCGGCGATGGCGCGTTACTGCCCCGACGCGCCACTCATCAACTTCACCAATCCATCCGGACTGGTGACGGAAGCGCTGCGGCGCCATGGCCGCGGCCTGTGCATTGGACTGTGCAACTTCCCTATCACCCTGCGCATGAAGGCGGCGGAAGCGCTGCATATTGAGCCCGACCGGATATCACTGGCCTACTTCGGATTGAACCACCTCTCCTGGTCGCGGGTGCTGGTGGATGGCGAGGACCGCACGGAAGCGCTCATCGAGATGGTGATTGCAGATCCGGTTGCCAGGGAGATGGTCGGGTACGATTTCGCGCCGGACACGCTGCGACGCCTCGGGTTGCTGCCCTCTGGCTACCTGCGCTACTACTACGACACCGCGGCGATGGTTGACCTGCTGCAGGGGTTGCAGGAAACACGCGCGGAGAAACTGTTGCGCGTGGAGGCTGAGTTGCTGGCACAGTATGCCGATCCCACGCTCCGTGAGAAGCCCGCGGGCCTGCAGGAGCGCGGCGGCGCCTGGTATTCCACGGCGGCGCTGCAACTGCTGCGCGACCTCCGTCTCTGTAGTGGGGTGGTGCATGTCATCAACACCACCAACGCCGGCGCCATGCCCTTCCTGCCGGATGATGTGGTGGTGGAAGTTTCCACGCGCATGGGGCCTGGTACGTTGGAAACTCTCCCGGTGGTGACGCCGTCCGGCGATGGGTGGCTGGTGGCTGGGCATCCTATACCGATAGATGTCATCCGCCTCGTTCGCGCCGTGAAGACCTATGAATTGCTCACCGTCGAAGCGGCGCTCACTGGCGACCGGAAGATAGCTCTGGAAGCCTTGCGGGAACATCCCATTCTGGCTGGCTGCCGCGACCGGCTGCCCGCGCTGCTGGATGCGCTGTTGGAAGCGCATCGGGCATACCTGCCCCGCTTCTATGCGTGAGGCATCGGTGGATTCGGTTGACGGGCACCTCATTCCCGCGTATACTACCAATTGCGATAAATACCACATACATTATCATATTAGTAACGGGGGGCAACGACGATGTTCGGCCAGTTGAAGAAAGATATCCAGGCGGTTTTTGAGCGCGACCCGGCGGCGCGCAGCGTCACCGAGGTGCTGCTGTGCTATTCCGGCCTGCATGCCATCTGGATGCATCGGCTGGCGAACCGGTTGTGGAAGTGGGGATTGCCGCTTACCGCACGCTGGATATCGCAACTCGCGCGCTGGCTCACCGGCATAGAAATCCACCCCGCCGCGACCATCGGCAACGGCCTGTTTATTGACCACGGCATGGGCGTCATCATCGGCGAGACTGCCGAACTTGGCGACAACGTCACCTTATTCCAGGGCGTCACCTTAGGCGGCACCGGCAAAGAGCACGGCAAGCGACACCCGACTCTCGGCAACGGTGTCCTTGTCGGCGCCGGCGCGAAAATCCTCGGCTCCTTCACCGTGGGTGACAACAGTCTCGTTGGCTCCAACGCGGTCGTGCTGCGTCCCCTGCCCGCCAACTCCACCGCCGTCGGCGTCCCCGCGGAAGTCGTGCGCGTCGAAGGCAAGCGCCCCGAACCTCTCGCCCACGACATGATGCCCGATCCGGTACACGAATGCATGGAATCGCTTCGCAAGCGGATCGAGGTGCTGGAAGCGCGGGTGAAGGAGTTGTCGGAAGCGTGAGCTTTGTTCTTGTTGGGGGAATTGTGGGCTGTACAGGTCAGTTGCTTGACCTATGTTGGCCGGAGTCAATGTCTTCCTCCCGAATAACTTCTAGAGGTGTAAAGATGTCTCGATAGCTTGCTTCTTCCTGTTCGCCAAGTTCGACACGGAAAGAGTCACCTTGCCATCAGCTGCATATCCGCGTCACTCGATTGCGGTAAGGTCCAGCGATGATACGTATCTGATCGCCCACGTTGAACGGTGCACCATTGATTCGTTCACGGAATGAAACGAAAGGATGCATTAATATCGTTAACGGAAACACATAGGTGAGTATGGCGATGAAAAAGCCCATTAACGCGGCAGCAGTGATATGCACCGGAATAAGCAACACGTACAGAAAGTGGAATTGATGATCTTGCGCGTATTCGAAGGACATGATTGCTCCGAAATAGCCGAACGAGATCGTGATCGGAACGAACCAGACCAAGGGAAGCCAGCGTTGAGCAAAGAATACCTGTAGTGGTGTAATCTTCTTACCCATACCACCTCCTGGATTGACTTCATACCTAACCCTTATTCTGGTATACTATCACCAGAGTAGCTAACTCGCAACGATGCCCGCCGGGGTGCGTCCTCGGCTTGCCGGCGCAGTGGAATTCCTGAAGAGCGGCAGGCATCGCAGGCAGTCCCTGCTGAAAGGAGCGACATATGACTGCTACCGCGACCCGCACGTTTCGCGTGCTCGTGAGCGACCCTGTCTCAGAAGACGGGCTTCGCGCCCTCCTCGACGATCCCACCATCGAAGTGGTCGTCAAGACCGACTACACGCCTGAAGAACTCGCCGCCGCCATCGGCGACTTCGACGGCCTGGTGATTCGCAGTCAGACGAAGGTGACCGCCGACATCCTGGAGCAGGCCAACAAGCTGAAGGTGATTGGCCGCGCCGGAGTCGGGGTGGATAATGTGGACGTGCCCGCCGCCACCCGCAAGGGCGTGGTGGTGCTGAACTCCCCCGAAGGCAACACCATGGCCGCCACCGAGCACACCTGGGCGCTGCTGCTGGCGCTGGCGCGCAAGGTGTGCCCGGCAGACGCCTCCATGCGCGCCGGTAAGTGGGATCGCAAATCATTCACCGGCACCGAGTTGTACGGTAAAACCCTCGGCGTCATCGGCCTGGGCAAGATCGGCGGCGCGGTCGCCCGCCGCGGCCAGGGGTTCGAGATGGACGTCATCGCGTTTGACCCCTTCGTCACCCAGGAGCACGCGCGCGGTATGGGCATCCGCCTGGTGAGCGTGGACGAACTGCTGCAGCAGGCGGATTTCGTCACCATTCACGTGCCGAAAACAAAAGACACCGCCGACATGATCAACGCCGAACGATTGGCGACGATGAAACCCACCGCGCGTCTGATCAACTGCGCGCGCGGCGGCGTGGTCAACGAGGCCGCGCTGGCTGAAGCCGTGCTCAACGGCACCATTGCCGGTGCCGCGGTTGACGTCTACTCCGCCGAACCGCCGGCGGCCGATAATCCGCTGGTACTCGCCTCGCAGTCCGGCTGCATCAGCCTGCTGCTTACCCCACACCTGGGCGCCTCCACCGAAGAGGCGCAGATCAAGGTGGCGGTGGACGTGGCCGAGCAGATTCGCGATTACTTCCACGGCATCCCCGCCCGCAGCGCGGTAAATATGCCCGCGTTGCCCGCAGAGCTCATCGCCCGCCTGCAGCCGTATATATCGCTGATGGAAAAGATGGGCAAGTTTCACGGCCAGCTTACCGATGGCGCGGTGCAGTCAGTCGAGGTGATTTACAGCGGCGACATCACCGACGAGAATACCACCCCGCTCATCCCCGCGTTCCTGCAGGGGCTCTTCGAGCCCATTCTTGGCGCCGGCATGATCAACTCGGTAAATGCCCGCTTTACCGCCGAGCAGCGTGGCGTGGAGATTAAAGAAGTGAAGAGCACCGAGTCCTCGGGCTACGAAACGCTCGTGACCACCATCGTGCGGACCGAGCAGAGCGAGCACCGGCTGGAAGGCACGCTCTTCGGCAAGGGCAATGCCCGCATCACTCGCGTGGATGAATACTGGGTGGAAATGGCCCCCGAAGGCCAGTTCATCATTGCCTACCACACCGACAAGCCCGGCATCATCGGCGCCGTCGGCCAGATCCTCGGCGCGCATGACATCAATATCGCGGGCATGCAGGTGGGCCGCGTCCACCCGCGCGGTATCGCGGTGATGGTCCTCGCCGTGGACGAACACCCGTCCGACAAAGTGCTGGAGAAGATTCGCGGCATCGAAGGAGTGGGGGATACGCGGCTGGTTGAGCTGTAGGCTGATGCATCAACCGATAGTCTGTGAGGGGATAGGCGCTTACTTATCCCCTCATGCATATATGGAAGACGCAAATGGTGAAAACCCCAAAAGGTGAACGGCCGAAGCACGACTCCTGGCATTTGTTTGGTTGCGCCTTGCTGTGCTTCGTTGTCTTCGTAGCCATGATATTCAAGCCGATACTCGGCGTCGGCATTATTCTCGTATTGATTTTATTTTCAGTATTCTACGTAAAGTTCATCTCTCGACCAAATCCAGAAGTCATGGCTGAATACGCCCTATATGAGTCAATCCTTGCCGAAACGAATTCATTGCCATACGATGATGTTCGCACAACTGTTGAAGCGCTGCTCGATGGTGTTGACGTTTTCCAAATTCAACACGCAGAGACACCACTGGTTAATCTGGAACAGTATCCGCCTTCAATTCGAAGATTGTTCTCACGATACGCTTGCATCAGCATTTATGAGTTATCCATCGGCACTGATTTACCAGAAAAGTTATGGGGAGAAGATCCGGTTGTGGAATTTATCGTGCGCGAACCGTATCAGTTGATCGGCACCGATTATTATATTGACGGTGACGGCGCACCAATCGTCGTGAAAGATGGTGAAGAGGCAGTCTATACACTGGAAACTTCTGACGAACCCGATCCAGGGGAGCAGTTCATCAGCCCGTCAATCTACCATCTGCTCCTCACCCGCGCCCGATTCGTACAGAAAAGCTGACAGACCATCGCAACCGCCTGTAAATCGAACACGCCCAATCCTACTTCAAGTGCTAATCTACCCCACAAGCACTACGCGAGGAGGGGAACGATAATGCGGAAGTGGGGGAAACGGCGGATCGTCGGGTGGGCGCTGGGAACCATCGCAGCAATAGCGCTCTTCACCGGGTTTGTCGTCTGGTTGGGGCAATCGGAGTATCGTCAGGGGATGAGTCATGCAAAGGCAGGACGGCATCGGCAGTCGGTGGGCGCCTTCAGCAGGGCGCACATTCTGCGGCCGACGGATCCCTGGGTGCTGACGGGCCGGGGCATCGCCAATCGTGAGTTAAAGAATTACGATCTGGCGCTGCGTGATTTCGATGCAGCGCTGCGCCTGCTGAAAGGCAGGCATGACACGCGCGTCACCGCCATCTACTGCGCTCGTGCCGACGCCTATCATCAGATGGGGCGCTACGCGAAGGCCATTTCCGACTACGCCCGCGCGGTGAAGCTTGACCCGACCGATGCCCGCGCCTGCAACAACCTGGCCTGGTTGCTGGCCACCTGCCGCGAACCGCAACTCCGCAGGGGCGACCTGGCGATGAAGTTCGCTATCGCCGCCAATGCGCGCACCGGCTGGAAAAATCCGAGTTATCTGGACACGCTGGCCGCCGCCTGCGCCACCGCGGGCAAGCCGGCGGAGGCGGCTCGCTGGGCGCGGACCGCCGCCGCGCGTACCACCAACGCCGCCGCGAAGACGGCTCTCCTCCGCCGCGCCAAACAGTTTGAGGAAGGCAAGGTCATCGTCGAGACGAAGATGTAGCGCATAATCATACGGATGTGAAACAACACGCCTCCGTGTGGTGTCAGAGTATACAATCTAACCCCTCGCGGAGGTTTTTCGTGCTGCGTTACCTCGTTTTGTCTCTGTTCTGCGTCCTCGGGTTGGCGGCCTGCGCCGGTCAGCGCCAACTCCAACTCACGGAGTGGGCCGACCGCGACTGGCCGCGCAAGCTGCTCAACTACGACCTGACCTGCCATCCGGGTGAATTCAAACCTGGCCAGGTGGCGGTGG
>JAKIYB010000112.1:8363-10477 GCA_022708765.1 Armatimonadota bacterium
CCCGCCGTTGTTGCGGCGAAGAAGACGCGTGAAGGGCTGGAAGTCACCAATGCCGCCGCCGGCGTGCGCATTCCCGCGCCGGGAGGGAAGACGTTTAAACAGCCCGTGGATCCATCTACGGTGCCGGCGCCGATTCTCGGTTATCGTCTTTCGACGGGAAAGTGGGCTGGCAAAGGCTGGTTGGAGAGCGACCGCAAGGTGTCAGGCTGGTCGCAGACCGTCGTCGCCGATGGCCCGCTGTATAAAGAGTATGCCTATGAAGTGCGGTATGTTCCGGAGGGTTATTACCGGGTACGTGTGCGCATGGAGGCTGAGAATCCGCTGGTCTACGTCGCGGAAGAATACGACATGAACGCCGCCACCGCCGGCAAGGACTTCTTCGTGCTGACACTGAACGAGGGCTGGGCCGCCGATACCGCGCTGTGGGCGTGCGACCGCCTGCCCGCCGGGAAGCAAGTGCGCGTACGCGCTCACCGCGTGGAACACGATACCTCCGTCTGGAAAGAACCGCTGGCTTTCGCCGCTGAGCGGCGCCATTCGCAACTATATCCCACCGGCGATTGGGGCGGCAAAGCGCAGTGGTACGGCGTCTTCGCGGAACAGGGCGATGCCGCCTCTCCCTTCGTGGGGGTGATGACGATGCATACCGGCGCCTGGCGTCTGCCGGATCAATCGCTCTCCGACATCGCCTGGACGAAGGACGGCAAGGTGCAGGTGAAGTTCCGCACGTCCATCCGCCTGAACGGCGCGCCGCAGAATCCTTTCTCAACGGCCGAGATTGACACCCGACTGCCGCAGACATTAGGGCGGCGCATGTGGGCGCTGGTGCTTGGTCCTCGTCCGGGGATGATGGATGACGGCAAGACGCTTGACTATCGGACGCTCGACGGCTGGCGCGGTTACCAGGGCTTCATCAACCTGGACGATTACAAGGACTGGATTCTCACCTGGGATGAGCGGAAACTGCCGAGACCGCGCACCTTCACCACGCCGGAGCAGTTAGCGCGGCTCAAAGCGAATCTGGACCGCTGTCCGGGCAAGGAGCAGATTAAAAACTTCTCCCTCATTACTGGTGATGTTAAAACGGCTGAAAAGGAAGCGGCGCAGGCGCTGTCTGGTTTGGCAGGTCGCCTGCGCAGCCTGGATTTCTTCTGTACGCATTACCGTCAGACGCAAATGGATTACGATCCGGTCTTCTTCGCCGACAGTTCGCTTGCGTGCGCCGAATTGCCGGCTGAGACGCGCCAGGCCATTCAGGCGAAGGTCGCGGCGGTGTGCTACATGTTAACCAGCGCCGACTTCATCCCGCGCGGCGCGGGCACGCACATGGGCAACCCGAACATGCCCATCAACCGCTACATGGGCATTCCGATGTACGCGCAGATCATCGCCGACCATCCGCGGGCGAAGACGTGGCTCGATGATGCGTATGAATACACGAAATGGAAGACGTCGTATAACATCACCTCCGCCGGCGGCACCTTTCGCGAGAACCCCGGCTATGCCACCTATGGACCGAGCATGTTCATTGGTTCCGCGGCGATCGCGCTGCGCAACGCGGGGTATGACATTGACACATTCAAGCCGCTGAAAGAGTGGGGGCAATACTTCGAGGCCATTGATACCGCGCCTACCGCGCCGCGCGGGGTGTATCGCAAATGGATTCTCGACTGGTTGGGCGGCAAGAAGGTGCGCGTATTACCGGGTTTCGGCAACGGCTCTGATGTGGCCGGCGGCCAGTTATACTTGATGCTCGCGAACCTGACCGCGAAGAGTGATCCCGCCTTTGCCTCCCGCATGATGGCGAACTGGCAGGAAGCGGGCGCTTGTCACGGCAGCAGCGATTCCAATCGCGAATACGCCTGGTTCTGGTGGGATCCGGATGTGAAACCCGCGCCGGTGAAGCGCACCGATCATGTTCTTACCGGTTTCGGCGGCATCCTGCGCGACCATGCGGACAGCCCGGAAGAAACCTATGTGGCGCTGCGCCAGGGGTATACACAGAGTCACTGGAATCCCGACCAGGGAACTTTCGTGCTCTACGCGCGCGGCGCCTGCATCGCCCCACCGACGGGGTGGGGGTATTCCGGCACGCAGGGCATCTGCCACGACTC
>JAKIYB010000113.1 GCA_022708765.1 Armatimonadota bacterium
CGAACACGGCACGCACGGCCATTAGCACGCCGGGCATAAACGATTCCCGGTTGATCGTGTCGTGACGGATCGTCAGCGTTTGCCCCAGGCCGCCGAACACCACTTCCTGGCTGGCGACATAGCCAGGCATGCGCACCGCGTGCACCCGGATATTCCCCTTCGCGAGTCCGCGGCTCGCTTCTCCATCCTCCGGCACGGCCGTTTCGGTTAATCGGCCGCTTGCCGTCTCCGCCATTAATTCAGCGGTGCGCAGCGCCGTGCCAGACGGCGCGTCCAGCTTCTTCTCATGGTGATATTCGATGACTTCCGCGTAATCGAAAAAGGGCGCAGCCTGCCGCGCGAATCGCATCATCAGCACCGCGCCGATGGCGAAGTTCGGCGCAATGAAGACCGGCGTCTGCGCGCGCGCGCTCAGGTCGCGCAGTTCGGCGATATGCCCATCAGTGAGACCAGTAGTGCCCACGACCGCCGCCACGCCCATCGGCACCGCGATGCGCAGATTCGCCATCACGACATCCGGCCGGGTGAATTCCACCATCACCCGCGGGCGGTTCACCGTGATCGCCGCCTCCAGATCGGCCGTCACCGGCACGTCCAGCGGTCCGATGCCCGCCAACTCGCCGGCGTCCATGCTGATGTCTGCGATATCTACCGCCGCCACTACCGACATGCCCTCAGCGGCCGTCACCGCCTTCACCACCTCGCGGCCCATCTTTCCGCATGCGCCCGCCACCAATACGCGAATATCCGACATACGCTCCTCTTTACGCGCCCTCGCGCCGCAACACTGCAACCTATTCTTCTTCTCGCTGGTACGCCATTACTTCATACCGGTGCTGGCCCAGCCCATCAATCAATAGTTCCACCACGTCGCCGGGTTTCAGGTACGTCGGGGGATGCATTCCCGCGCCGATGCCCGCCGGCGTGCCGGTCGCGATGATATCGCCCGGCAGCAGCGTCATGCTGTGGCTGATGAAGCTCACCAGTTCCGGCACGCTGAAGATCAGATTCTTCGTCGTACTGCGCTGGCGCACCTCGCCGTTCACCCGCGTCACCAGTTGCAGGTTGCCCACGTCTTCAATCTCCTCAGCGGTCACCAGATATGGCCCAACCGGGCAGAATCCGTCGTAACTCTTCGCGCGGAACCACTGACTTTCCGCGCGCTGCACGTCACGCGCCGTGACGTCGTTGACGATGGTGTAGCCGGCCACATATGCCATGGCGTCTTCCGCAGACACCTCACTGCACAAACGGCCGATCACTACGCCCAGCTCAATCTCGTAATCCACCTCGCTCGACCAGTTCTCCGGTGGCAGCATCAGCGGGTCAGTCGGTCCTGCGATGGACGTTTGCGCCTTGCAGAACAACAATGGGCTACTTGGCAGCGCGTTTCCCATTTCCTCGGCGTGATCGCGATAGTTCAGTCCCACGGCGATGATCTTGCCCATTCCCGCCAACGGCGGCCCCAGCCGCACGCTGTCCAGCGGGATGAGCGCCGATTCCGGCGCCGGCTCATAGGTCAACTCCTCGATTTGCCCCAGCAAGTCGAACTCCAGCACCTCTTCGATACTCGCTGGCGATTCCAACTCGGCGATCTCCAGGTCGTAGATGAACGCATCCCGCAGGATCACCCCCAAGCGCTCCTGATACGGCTCGCCATACATTACCAGTTTCACAATCACACCTCCCTACCCCGCCGCGAACGCCGCGCGCGAAGCAGTTTTATCAAATACGTTGCCCTTTATTTCGCGCTTTCGTCCCGCTTTCCTTTTCCGACAACAGCCAGAAATGGCCTATTCTCTACACCATCACCGGCTGATTTCCATGTCAGAATGCCGCTGCATGCAAGGAGGTGAACGATGCCCGAATCCGGCAGCATGGTCATCATCATCGGCGACGGCCTGGGCGATTGGCCCGTGCCGGATCTGGCGGACGAAACGCCGCTGGAGGCAGCGCCGACCCCGAACCTGGACCGGCTGGCGCTGGAGGGGGAAAACGGGCTGATGGATCCCATCGCGCCCGGCATACGCGCCGGCAGCGACACCGCTCACCTCGCCATCCTCGGGTTCGATCCCTATCAGTACTACACAGGGCGCGGGCCATTCGAGGCGCTGGGCATCGGCATGGACGTGCGCCGGGGCGACATCTGCTTCCGCGTGAATTTCGCCACCGTGGATGCGGACTTGCGCGTGACCGACCGCCGCGCCGGGCGCATTACCAACGGCACGGCACAACTGGCTGCCGTCCTGAACGGCCTGGAACACGACGGCTGTACCTTCCTCTTCAAGGAATCCGTGGCACATCGCGCCGCGCTCATCATTCGCGGGTCTCGCCTTGGGGCCGGGGTCTCCGATGCTGACCCGCACGTGGAAGGCGCGTCTCCGCTGATCGCTCACGGTGAGGATGACGCGTCGCGGAGAACGGCGGAACTGGTAAACTGGTTCGTCATGCGCTCGCATGCGCTCCTTCGCGACCATCCCGTCAATCAGGAGCGCGAAGCGCGCGGCTTGCCCCAGGCGAATATTGCCCTCCCCCGCGGCGCGGGGGGCGCCCCCGACCTGCCCACCTTCGAGGAGAAGTATGGCATCACCGGCGCCATGGTGGTAGAGGTGGGGTTAGTGAAAGGCATCGGCAAGTATCTGGGTATGGAAGTGATTGACGTGCCGGAGGCACACGGCGATCTCACCACCGACGAAATCGCCATGGCGAAGGCGGTGGTGGACGCGCTGACCCGCCACCCCTTCGTCCTGTGTAATTTGAAATGCCCGGATGTGGCAGGTCACGACGGCGACGCGCAGGCGAAACTGCAGGCGGTCGAAAAGCTGGACCGCCTGGCTGGTTACGTGCGCGAGCACGCCGCACCCAACACGTATCTCGCCATCACCGGCGATCATTCCACTCCCGTCCTCGCCGGCGACCACACCGGCGAACCGCTCCCCCTCGTCATCTGGGGCCCGCACGTCCGTCCGGACCAGGTCGCCGCCTGCGGCGAACGCCCCGCCGCCCGCGGCAGCCTCCACCGCACACGCGGCACCGATTTACTGAAACTGCTGATGAGTTTGACGCTGAGGGCGGAGAAGTTTGGGGCGTAACACCAGCGACTTCGGTCTCTGGACTTGGGGCTAACATCGGACTTAGGACCTACAACTGCGGACTGACACTGGTGGGCGAGGGGGGACTCGAACCCCCACTCCGGAAGGAACCAGATCCTAAGTCTGGCGCGTCTGCCAATTCCGCCACTCGCCCGTGGGATTCAACCATAGCACGTCGCCACGCCAGCGTCAAGGGAAAGGTGCCTGTATCGAATTCACCCCCCTTTCCCACCGATGTATTGCCACCGACAACATGATGCACCTGACAGCAGGTATACAGGGTGCGCTCACCCTGATATGATAGTACCATCCGTTCGAATAGCAGCAGGATCATGATCGCACGTTACGTTATCATCATCATCGCACTGCTCATCGCCGGTGGCCTGCTTATCACGAGGCGTCCGCCAATAGCGCGCGCGGAGCCGCCGCCCCTTACCTTTTCCTTAGTCGGCGATATCATGCTGGCAGATCGCGTGGGCGCGGTGGCGAAGGTGAAGGGTACTGGTTACCTGCTCGCGGGCGTGAAGGATATTCTCACGAACGACGACCTCACTATCGGCAACCTCGAGTGCGCGATCGCTACCGTGGGCACCCCCGCCGAGAAGCAATACACTTTCCGCGCCGACCCCGCCGTGCTGCCCGGCCTGCGCGCCGGCGGCGTGGAGGCCGTCTCGCTGGCCAATAACCATACGCTTGATTACGGCCGTGACGCGCTGCTGCAGACGCTGGAGCACCTGACGAAGAGCGGCATCGCCGCCGCTGGCGCGGGTCGGAGTCTGACGGAAGCCAGCCGTCCGGTTCTCTTTGATATCAAAGGCCGCCGCGTCGCCTTCCTCGCCGCCAGCCGCGTGCTGCCGTCCACCTCCTGGTATGCCCGTACCAATACGCCCGGCCTGGCCGCCGCGTATGACCCGGCGCGCCTGTTGCGGGAAGTGAAGGGCGCGCGCGCGACAGCCGATGTTGTTATCGTCTATCTTCACTGGGGCATCGAACAAGCGCTCACGCCCGAGGCGTATCAGCGCAAACTGGCCCGCCAGTGTATTGACGCCGGCGCCGACCTTGTCGTCGGCAGTCATCCGCATGTGCTGCAGGGATTTGAATACCATAAGGGCAAACTCATCGCCTACAGCCTGGGCAACTTCGTCTTTTCCAATCACGACCGCCACACCGCGATCCTGCAGGTGACATTCGGAGAAGACACTCCCGCCGCGCGCATCATTCCCTGTGCCATCGTGCGCTACTGCCCCACCCCAACACACGATCCGGCTGCTCGCGCCGCCGTCCTGCGCGATCTCGAACGCCGCTCTTACGGCGCGCGCATCGCACCGAACGGCCTTATCACCCCCGTACCGTAAGGGGCATGTTTCCACACAGGCATGTTCGCCGTTTTCGACAGTTTGGGCGTATAGAATTCCTGGTAAGCTGATATCGAAAGAACGTTCTCCCACTTCCCCCGTGGCGAACACCATTAACCAGAGGAGCCCGCATGAAAGCTATTACCCTGTCCCTGTTGACTATCGCGCTCGCGATGGGCGTCACCGCCACCTGGGCATCTGATATCGCCGCAGACCAGCAGGCGCGCATCCAGCACGCGAAGGATATTGTTACCGGCAAGCGTGCCGCGCTGACCGGCCTGCACCATACCATTGCCGACCGGAAAGCACCGTACTGCGAGAAGGCGCAAAGCCTCGCCGCGGAACGGAGTGAAACCGCGAAAGAAACCTGCCGCCAGAAGTGCGAGATGCTGCGCGATGCCGAATCCACTCCATCCGCACGCGAAAAAACCGCACCTGCTCCGCCGTGTGACTCCTGCCAGTAACGCCGCAGGAAACCGCATCATTACAAAGACCCGCCCGCGCTCGTGGGCGGGTCTTTGCATCAGGATGCCGACATGTGTCTCATGCGCGTCGCGATAGTGGCGGCGCGAGTGGGGATGTCTATCGAGGGATACTCCGCATCGTTGAGAGGAGGCGCGAATGGAACAGAAGCATTGGCATCGTGACGAGACTACAGGCCAATTCGTGCATGAGGCGTCTATCCTGGTGAATGCGCCCGCGGATACCTGTTTCGCCATCTGGTCGCAACTGGAAAACCTGCCCCGCATCATGAAACACATCGAGCGCGTTCAGATGACGGGGTCCAATACCTCGCACTGGGACGCGCGAGTGATGGGCGTGCATCTTGAGTGGGACGCCATCACCACCGCGCTGCATCCCACGGACGCAATCGCCTGGACCGCGACCGAAGGCGTGCAAAACAGCGGCTCGGTGCGTTTCGTACCTACCCCCGAGGGATGCCGCATCATCGTCCATCTGATGTACGATCCGCCATACGGCATCCTCGGTGACCTTGCCGCCATTGCCCGCGTCAACGACGAATTCTATGACGACCTGATGGATGATCTGCAGCGCTTTAAAGAGGCTATTGAATCCGGGCAGACGGAACAGTATCGCAAAGCTGCATGATATACTGAGAGCCCGCCGTCACCGCGGGCTCTCATGGCATCTCACCCACGCTCTCCACCGTGCCATTTTCGGCGGCGCGATACGCGGCCAGCACCGTCTCCAGCGTCTGCAGGGCATCGCGATGGCTGGCCGGCGGCGGCGCTCCGAATGTCAGACACGCCGCCAGCGCGGAATAGTAGGCGATAAAACTCTCCGCAGATGTCACCGTGATGTCGGGGTGCGACCACGCCTGGGTGGCATTCGAGAAGATACCCAGCGGATAACCGTCATGGTCAAGGGAGATAGTACCTTCCGAGCCATAGATATCAAACACGCGTCGCCCGCCTGACGGCACGGCCCAGGAGACTTGTATACTGGAGATGCCGCCGTGTTCATGCGTGAGTAAGACCGCGGCGGTATCATCCACCGCCCGCGCGCCGGTAAAGGCGCCCATCGCCGCCGCGACGGACGTGGTCGGCGACCCCATCATCGCCCGGCACAGGTAGACGCCGTGGTATCCGCTGTCAATCCAGACGCCGCCGCCGGCAATATCCGGATTGCCATGCCACTCGGGGTGATACGCATCGCTGCCCAGGCCAAATCCCCCCGTCACGCCTTCACAACGGATGAAGAATGGCTCGCCAATAGCCCCGGCGCGCACCAGACGGATCGCTTCATGAAACGGCGGGAAGAAGAGGTAAAAATGCAGCACGGCAATCAGGCGCCCGCGCGTTTCCGCCATGCGGAGCAGTTCCTCGGCATCGCGCAACGACAGCGCCAGCGGGCGCTCGGTGACGATGTGCAGCCCGTGCAGCAGCGCCTGCTGGGCGGCTTCGTGATGAAAGACGTGAGGCAGCGCGATCACCGCCAGATCAAGCGGCTCGCGCAGCAGCATCGCGCGATAATCGGCATACTGGCGCTCGATCGGAACGCCGAGGTGCGTGCCGACCCGCGCCAGCGCCTCCGGAGCACGGTCGGCAATCGCCGTTACCTGATAACGATCCGTGAGCGCGGTCAATGCCGGAGCATGCCCGATCTGTACCGTACGCCCCGCTCCGATCAATCCGATCCGTAACATCACCCCTCCCCGCCGCGGCTAGGGAGGAGCGCCTTACTTCTTCTCCTCGCCTTTCGCCGGTTTCTTTTCGTCCTCGTCCTTCACGTCCAGATCCATGATGACCACGCCGCCCGGCTTCGCCACGATGTCAATCCAGTCATCCTCAAGCGACACCGTCACCGTGTCGGCATCCTTCAGCTCTTTCAACTCTTCATCGCCGGTATTCTTCAGGCGGACGTTGCCTTTCAGCAGGATCTTCTCAAGGTTTTGATCATAATACCCTTCGTCAGCCCATACCGTGCGGTGTTTCTGTACGACAACGACGTTGCCTTTGGCATCGCCAAGCTTATTGGAATAATCGTAGCTCAAGGTATCCGCTGTCAGTGTCGTCGGCTCCCCTTTCACCCGGTCCTTCATCTCGCTGGGTTTTTCGCCGTCTTTGGCCTTTTTCTTCGGCGTGCTTACCATCTTTACGTCACCGCTGAACTCCGCCCTCCGCGGCGTGCTCAATCCGACCACCTTTCGCGCAGTGATCTTCGTCTCGGTGTCGGTGAAGACCGGGTTACCGGTGCAGGTGAACTCATGCACATTGTCTTCCGACTGCATGACAATGGTCTTCGCGGCGAAGATCGCATCCTCATGGTAGATCTTCGCGTCAGCGAGCACCGTTTCACGGACTTTCTCCGTCTTCTTTGTACTGATGACATGCGACGATTCCACACGCAGCTTCTTAGTGCCCGCGGCTGCCAGCCAACTGGCACTGGCGCTTACGAGAAAGACGATGAAGAATGCGACGCCGACGCGGCGGATGACTGGCAAGGCACTCATGGCCGGGCTCCTTTTCCTGATGATCGCGCGCCCGCGGGCGGCGCGGCTGACTGCTGTTGGCGATCCTTCTGGTAACGGCGCTCGATAGCCTCCGGAATACGTGGGATCGGCGGCAACGCGCGACCTTCCGCCCACGCGTCCGGATCGGAGACATCGAACTCCGCGGCCACCGGCCCGTCGAGGACAAAGCGTCCTTTCGGCGTGTCAACAGTGATACCCATGGCGCGAAGGGTATTGTTGCCGGCGGAAAGCAGCACCGGTCCGCTGCAGACAAGCTGACCGCTCTTCACATCATAACTGGCCAGTGCCGTGGTGCTGAGGGTATATTCGCCCACCTGCGCGGAGAACTGTTGCGGAAACTGCAGCACTTCCCGTATGCCACTCCAGGTGACGAATGGCGTGCGCATCGTCAGGTCCGGCCCCAACACCGTGACGGAACCAGCCAGCGTCATGTCGCCGGACACGGTATTGTGTTCCAGCGAATCAGCGGTCACCGTCAGCGGTTGCTGGCCTTTCTCTCCGACGAAAGCATGTTTCAGACCGATCACTCGCAGCACCGGCTGATCTTTCAACTGGTCAAACTGCTTCGCGTAAATTTTCCAGGCCACTTTACCGCCGGATACCCCGTGAATGGTGACGGAGCTAAAACGAAATTCCAGGCCCTCCTCGGCGGTGGAAATCGGATGCACAGGCTCGATGGGGCGCGGAGCAAACCCGGGGCGCCCGAATAGCCACCACAGGCCGCCTCCGAGACAGCATATCGCCAGTACTGCCGCCCATGCGACGGCCTTCCCCCGTTTCACCACGCTCCATCACAATCTCGTTCCGCAAAGGGCCGAAACGACCAGCAAGCCAATGGCGGCCGTCTCGCTGAAGACAGCCGCCAATAGTGTACCAGAATTCCGTGGCATCTATACGTCATGCACTGGACGTCATCTCGATGCCCGTGCGCGCTAGTCCGACCAGGGCGGGGGCGGCGGTCCGCTGCCGTCATCCGGATCGGGATCCGAGGAGACCGGAATATCGAGATTCACCAGGTAGAGTGAGCCAACCTGGCGCCGCGCGGTTTCGCCAGTCATCAGTACATACACTCTCATGTAATACTGTCCCTGCGCGGTGCCGTATTGCTCCATCTTTTGCGGGTGGTTTTCTTTACTGAAGCTGAGTGACCAGGTCTTCGTCAGGTCATCATACGTAAACGGCACTTCGGGAATCAGGTGTTTGGCACGGCTAAGCGCGGCAATGTCATCTTTACTCTCAAAATCCGCCGTCACGAAGTTGATAGCATTCGCGGTACTGGCGGCTGGCGCGAAGGAAGCATCGGCCAGACCGACCTGGATGTTACCTTCAATGGGCGGGAGCGGATTATCAGAACTGGTCGTGCCGCCGCCACCACCACATCCGGACAGCATGATGCCCAGAATCAGCAGCGCTGCCATGCTGAACAGAACGCGTATCAGGTGCATAAGCCGTGTGTTCCTTATTAATGGGGCGGTCGAGTGTCCCCCGTCCCGTATTCGCCGCCGGAATCCGTTCTCCTTCTCCCGACGGGCATCGTAATTGGCAACCGTGTTCACCTGGTGGAAATCCCCGAGCGGACACCCAATTCGTCTATCAGTTTAAAGTAGAGGAGCGCATGCTCCAGCGGGATATTCGCCGGGAAGTGATTGCCGGTGGCAAAAACAAACCCCGGGCACTCCCGCGCCATGGCAAAGATCCAGCGCAGCTCGCGTTCGATCTCTTCCGGCGTGCCGAAGGAAAGCGTGCGGCAGTCGGCGCCGCCCATCAACACGTGCGTGCGACCATATTTACGCACCAGCATTTCCAGATCATTCGTCGGCTCAAAACAAAAGCCATCCGCGCCCGCCGCCGCCAGGTCATCCATAAACATATCATAGGTGCCGTCAGAGCAGTAGATAATCCGCTTCCCCGCAGCCTTCAACGGCGCCCAGAGTTCTTTATACCGCGGAAAGATGTAGGTGCGGTAGAAATCCGGATGAATGAAGGGACCGCTGGTCCACACCATATCGTCATGGCACATGAATACCTCGATAGAGGTTTCCGCCCAGGCTTTGTAATGGTGCAGCGACAGTTCAAAGATCGAACCGAGTACCTTCTCACCAAAGCACTCCGCATCATCGCCGACAGCTTCCAGCAGTCGCTCCCAGCCGAACGCCTCAATGGCACCGGACACGATCGTCTTATAATAACCGCCGGAGACCACCTGGTCGGCTCCGCCCTGGTTCAGTTGATACCAGTCTTCGTAGTACGCTACCAGCCCGGAGAACTCCGGAAGACCGTATTCGTCCACCGCGTTGAAGCGCAGCACGTCCTCGGAAGTCGTGAACGGACTGTGCATGATCGGCCGGTAGTCCGAGCCGTCTTCCATGTAGACGGCGTGACCCATATCGGTTGTGCGTCCGCGCTTACTCCACGGGATTGGGCCGTCGTTGATTGCCCAAAGGTAGTCCAGGTGAATGGTATCGTTGAAATCTTTATACGCCGTAGCGTCTTCACGCGGATCTTTGCCGGTAAAATAGCGCACGATTTCCCAGTTGTCGTTATATTCCGTGCGAGCCACGCGCTCAGTCCGTTGCATATTCAGCGCCGCGCGGCCGATGGCATAACTCATGAAAGGACTCCTGCAAACGGGGGGATGGCGGTCTTCGCGACCGTACCCCATCATACGCTATTCCGTTGGCGATGGCAACGGACGTTGAGCCCTGTTACCTGAATGCTGTGAGTTTTCCCGTTCGCGCGGGCGGTTAATCCTCGGAGGAGTCATGGCGCCCCGGTCATTCACTCGTAAGGGATCCCCGCGATATGGCAATTTTCCATAACATGCTTGTCAAGTTTTGCCCGACTCGGTCAGCGGAAGAGCGTACAATGAATGTGAAACCTTTTCCGAAGGAGTACGTGATGATGAACGCCTGGCGAATAGTGATGTCTACCGGTCTCTCCCTGTTGCTGGTCCTCGCAGTGCTGGCGGGATGTAGCGGCACCGATGGGCAGTTGGCA
>JAKIYB010000114.1 GCA_022708765.1 Armatimonadota bacterium
ACGGTGGGAAGTCGCGAGGAGCGGGCGCGCACGTCCCTTCGCCGGTATGATCCGGATCAGGTTCGGAGGGTCTTATGGGCGCATCCGCCCATAACTCTCAGCCGCGGGGCTCCCCTCGTGCTTCCATGCCGAGTCTACTCTCCTGCCGAGGGTCTGTCAAATCCAACGACGGGGCTGTGAACGGATAGTTTGACAAACGCCCGAATAATTGGTTTGATGAGGGGAAGGAATTGCCGGGGGTAACCCCGAATATTTCGTTCAACGTTCCATGCCTCTCGCAGCATTGCCGGCGCGGGGCGCGGCGTCAACGTGAAAGGATTCTGAAAGGGACCGGCTTCGAGCCCTGGACGGCGGCCGGTAGTATTCGGTGAACTATGCAACTACTGCTGCATGTCGCTTCCCTGCTCTCCATAGTGCTCATCTGGTTTTTCGCCATCTACCAGGTGAGTTTCACGATTGGTGGGTTAATTCTGTACCTCCGATCGCGCCGTGAGCGGCAGGAGCTTTTCGATGAGCTGACTTCCCTGCCGCCCGTCACCATCCTCGTGCCCGCGCACAATGAGGAAAAGGTGATCGAGCGGACGGTTCGCTGCCTGTTGTCGCTGCGCTACCCGCAGGACCGCCTGCATATTCTGGTCATTGATGACGCCTCCACGGACGAGACGTCCGCCATTCTCGACCGCCTCGCGGCGGTTGAGCCGCGCGTGCGCGTGCTGCACCGCACCCGCGCGGAAGGTGGCGGGCGCGGGAAAGCCGCCGCGTTGAATGCCGCCATGCGCATGGTGGAGACGGAATTCGTCGCCGTCTTCGACGCCGACAACCGCCCCGAGCCGGATGCCGTCGCCTATCTGGTGGCGCGCATGCTGCGCGAACCGTCGCTGGGCGCCGCCGTCGGGCGCTTCCGCACCGGCAACAAGCATGCGAATCTGCTCACCAGCATGATCAATATCGAAGGCCTCTTCTTCCAGGGCACCGTGCAGTCAGGTCGCTGGGCGTTTTTACACGTCGCGGCTCTCACCGGCACCAACTACGTGATCCGCCGCAGCGCGCTGGAGACGGTAGGCGGCTGGGATGAAGAAGCGCTCACCGAGGATACCGAACTGAGCGTGCGCCTCTATCAGCATGGCTACCATATCGCCTTCGTGCGTTACTCCGTCACCTGGGAGCAGGAGCCGGAAACGCCGGCGGTATGGATCAAACAGCGCACCCGCTGGGCGCGGGGCAACAATTACGCCATCGTCAAGCTGCTGCGCGGCTTTAACGAGTCACCGCATAAAGGGCTGCTCTGCGAGGCGCTCTTCACCCTCTTTGTGCCGTATATCTTCATGCTCGCCGTGCTCGGTTCGCAGGTCGTGGCCATCCTCTCGCTCTCCGGCATGCACCTTACCGGCTTCCTCGCGGTGGTCAGCAACTACTGGTGGCTGGTGCTCGTGCTCTACCTCTGCGAGGTGACGCTGGTTCTCACCTACGACCGTGAAGCTTCCCTCGGCAACGCTATCCTCGCCGCGCTGATGTATTTCACCTACTGCCACGCCTGGCTCATCGCCGTGCTGCGCTCGCTGTGGTTGGATGTCATTGTTCGCGAACAGCGCACCTGGTATAAAACCGTACGGTTCGATACTGAAATCATCCCGCGCTGCGGTACCCCCGCTATCACCAGCCTGCCGGAATTGCCGCTGGATGAGGAAACTCTCCCCGCGTTGTCCGCCGAGGCTCCGCTGGCTCCCACGCGGCTGGAACAGCAAACCCCCACCGTCACCGCGCGTTACTTCCGCCGGTGAACGTAATTTGGAACTGCTGGACACGCTCCTTATCGTGCGTTAAACTGAAGGCACCGGAGGGACGAGCATGAGCGTGACCGAGGCGCTGCAGCAGGTTGTGCGGGGCGAGTCGTTGACGACGGACGCCGCTATCGCGGCGATGACCACCATCATGGAGGGCGAAGCAACGCCCGCGCAGGTCGCGGCGTTGCTCACCGCGCTGCGCATGAAGGGCGAAACGGTGGAGGAAATCGCCGGCTTCGCCCGCGTGATGCGCGAAAAATCCGTCCGCTTGCTCCCCACGCGTACCCCACTGGTGGATACCTGCGGCACCGGCGGCGATAAGCTGAAAACCTTCAATATCTCCACCGCCGCCGCCTTCGTCGTCGCCGGCGCGGGCGTCGGTGTCGCCAAACATGGCAACCGCTCCGTCACCAGTAAATCCGGCTCCGCCGACGTGCTGGAAGAACTGGGCGTCACGCTGGCCATTCCCCCCGCCGCCGTGGAAGCCTGCATTGACCGCATCGGCGTCGGATTCCTCTTCGCGCCGAACTTCCATCCGGCGATGAAATTCGCCGCGCCGGTGCGCCGCGAAATCGGCATCCGCACCGTCTTCAATATCCTCGGCCCGCTAACGAATCCCGCCGGCGCGCCGCATCAGGTCATCGGCGTCTATGATGCGGCCCTCACGGAACCGCTGGCGCGGGTGCTCGGGCTCCTCGGTGCCCGGCGCGCCTTCGTGGTGCATGGGCTGATCGGCCTGGATGAGTGGTCCACCGCCGGGGCCACCCAGGTGAGCGAACTGCGCGATGGCCAGGTGATAACGCGCGTCTACACCCCCGCCGAATTCGGCCTTGAAGAAGCGAACCCCGATGATCTGCTGGGCGGCAATCCGGCGGAAAACGCCGAACTCATCTGGGCGCTCTTCCGTGGACAAGACGGTCCCAAGCGCGATATCGTGCTCCTCAACGCCGCCGCCGCCCTCGTCGCCGCCGGCGCCGCCGCCGATCTGCCGGATGGTCTGCGGCAGGCGGCGGCGCCGCCATGGCGAAACTGCAGGCGCTGCGCGAGATGACGCGGGAACTCGCGCCGGCGTAGGCTCGACGCCGGATGATGAATATGCCGGTCGCGGCACAGCGCTCGACAGCTACAACGTTTTGCCGCGTCCGGCGTCAAAAGATAAACGCTTTGCATCCATTTCTCGGGAGGTTTCCCTATGCGTGTCATCCCCTTGCTCTGCCTGCTGGGCCTGCTGGCGCTGCCGGCGCTGGCGCAGCAAAAATTGCTGCCCAGTCAGATTAAACCTGATGCCCGGATGGTGAATACCGCGGGCACGGAGATCTACCTGCTGCGCGCCCGGCCGGCGAGACTCTTCAACTTTCTCGGGCAGCCGGTGACGGGGGCGGTGGAGGTGCTGAACAACACCGATGCCGCGAAGACGCTCACCGTGCGCGCCTGGATTACCGATGGGCTGGACACCGTTGTCGGCAAACAGGAGAAGCTCCTGGAGGTGGCGGCCTTCTCAAAGAGGACGGTTGCATTCACCTGGGAGGCGAAGCTCATCACCCCGTACGGTCACGCGCTGCGCTTTGAAGTGGCGCAGGATGGCAAGGCCATCGCCTCCGCCGAGGACTTTTTCGTCGCCCACGACAACGTCTGGGCGGTAGGCATCGCCGGCGCGCACCCGGTGGCTTACACCGCCGACCACGTAAAGGAACTGGCGAGCATTGACGCGGCGGTGGAGCGGTTTCGCGCGAATTACACGAATACCTTCGAGAAATTCTTCTGGGCGCCCGATGACTTCGCCGATATGACACCCACGAAGGAAAGATGGTACTCCGGGCAGGCGCGGTATCACGAACAGCTCGACCGGCTGAAGCGCATGTGCGAGTATGGCCTGCAGATCGGCGTGATGCCCACCACTTATGGCAAATCCATTGGCAGCGGCTCCGGCGCCCGCGACGCCATCCGCGAGAAGCCGGAACTGGTCTACGGTTTTGGCGGCGTCATGTCTTACGGCCCGGATACCGAGGAGCTGGCGAAGTGGGATAAAGAGGACTCCTCCTGGCAGTCCATCGGCTGGGCACACTACAACATGAACGACCCGGCGGTAGTGGCCCACGGGATCAATGAAATTTACGAATCCACGAAGATGTTCGGCTGGGCCGGGGTGCGGTTCGATGGTCACTTCCGCGCCCGCACCGGCAAGCAGCGGGTGGGCGACGAGATAGTGGAGTTCACCCCCGACATGGCGGACGCGCAAACGGCGGCAAATCAGCGCGCGCTGAAGGAAGCGATGTGGAAGCTTGACCCGCGCTACGTCTTCGGCTACAACTACGGCGAGTGCGACTTCACCGGCCGGCTGGTGGATAACCCGCGGGAGAGCATCGAGCTCTGCGCCGACTCCGGGCATATCATGGACGAATACGCCAAGCAGAACGCCGGCGCGTCGCACCCCTTCCGCAAGTGGGCCGACTACGCGCACGCAATCGCGAAATCCACCGAGCAGGTGCGGCGGCTTGGCGGGCATTACTTCCCGATGGTGCATTCGAGCGGACCGGTGGGACGCTTTCAGAATATCTTCACCTTCGCCGCCGGTGGGCATCCAAACGGCGTGCCGCACGGCACCGATCACCCCTACAACGCCTTCGCCACCCGTTACGCCGAGATGCTGTGGGGCGAGAACGTGAAGAACCTCTGGAACCCCTGTGGCATTGTCATCGTGCAGCCCGGCGTGTTGTGGGAGGATTACGTGCGCGAGCAGCGGCTGAACGCGACGCATACCCGCCTCATCATCCACCTCATCAACCCACCGGCGCAGGAGACGGCCACCGAAAGTGAAGCGGCGTTGGCCGAGGTACGCCGCCGTGATGCGCGCCGGCGCGAGATTCTGATCGCGGCCGGCAAAGCGAAAGTGGAACCGGACTACAGCGAATTGGACAAGCTGCCGCCGGTGAAGCTCTACCCCGATCCGAAAACAGACATCACCGTGAAGCTGGTGCCGCGGGCGCTGGACGACGGCCCGTGGACCATCACCCGCGCCACGTTGCTCGACCCGGAGACGGCGACGGCGGCGGCGCTGCCCGTAGATACCTCCGAGCGCTACTTTGCCCGGGTGCGCGTGCCGGAGTTGAAGTTCTGGGCGGTTATTGTTGTAGACCTGGAGAAGAAGGAGAACTGACATGCGCCACCTGACCATCATCCTCGTACTGCTGTGCGGCCTCGTGTCGGCCCTGGCCCAGGTCTCAGCGACGCGTGATGCCGCTACTCCGAACCTTGTGACGCTGAAGAACGAGATCGTGTCGTATACCATTGATCTCGCCAACGGCGCGCACCTGGTGAGCATTATTTACGCCGGCTTCAACAATGAAGAGATCGTGCGCGATGTGAAGAGTGACAACGGCGGCCTGTTCAAAGACCTGTGGACGATCCAGGGCTGGCCGGGCGAGTTCGACAAACGCCTCTACGAGGCGGAAATCGTGAAGGCCGGCCCGGACGAAGCGGCGGTGAAGACGTGGACGACATCCTCCGGCCTCTCCCGCGGGCAGGCGAAGGACGATATCAAGGACTTTCTGCTGGAGAAAACCTTCGTGCTGCGCAAGGGCGAGCGCATCCTCACCGTGAATTACGGCTTCACGAACAAAGGCGAGAAGGGCAAGCGCCCGGCCTTCTGGTCGCAGCATGTGCTTGACTTCGACGGCCAGCGCAAGAACAACGTCTACTGGCGCCCGACCACCCATGGCGCGGACTGGATTGATGACGCCCATCGCGTCTCAGCCAACGGCCGCTGGTTCGCCACCAGCGCCATCGCCGGTTGGAACGGTACCACGAACCGCGCGCTGCAGCGCGGCGTGATGTTCCTGATGGACTACAACGACCTGCAGCAGCTCTACGACAATACCGCCGCCACCACCACCGAGTGGATGTACGACGACGTGGCGGCAAGACATGGACGACGACGATCCAGATGATCCCCGCCGAAGGCTTCGCCACTTTTACCTACGGCAGCGCGACGCTCCTCGGCGCGGTGGAAGCCAAAGATACCCCGGCCGGACTGCGCCTGCAGCACACGCTGGCCGCTTCCACCCGCCCGCTGACGAAGGTGACGGTGAAGACGCAGGTGAAAGGCGTGCGCGCGCAGTGGACAGTGGACGCCGAGTCCTTCACCACCGAGACGCTGGGATTGGCGCCGCTGACAAAGACGCTCGACGTCACCGGCCTCGGGCCGCTGCCCTGCATCGTGCAGGTGACGGTGACCGGCACGGACAGCGACGGCAAGCCGGTGGAGGTTACCTACGGTGATTACTACGGCGGCAGTGCCGGCCGCAATATGGACCTGGCTACGCTGGAACCGCTCTACAGTTTTCCCGCGCCGGAGAAGCGCAAGCAGTACCTGAAGCCGGACACCATCAAGCTACAGCGAAACAAACCGGCCAAGATCCTCTTCATCCGCGGGCTGTGGGCGGAGTACCAGGGCATTGACGAAGCCGTCAAGCAGCTTGGCGATGTTACCGTGGCCGACGGCTGGATGAAGAAGAGCGCCCTTGGCGAGACGCTGGGCGGCTTCCCGGCGGCATATGAAGATCTGCTCTCCTACGACGTCATCATCCTCGGCAATGTCAGCGGACCGATGCTCTCCACCGTGGGGCAGGAGATGCTGGCGGACTTTCTGAAGGCCGGTGGCGGGGTGCTGATGCTTGCCGGCGATCGCACTTACGGGCAGACGACCTTCAGCAATCCCAATTTCGCCAGCCTGCTGCCGTATACCAGCGCGCCGAACGACTATAGCCGGTTGGCGGCACCGGCAACGCTGAAGACCGGCAAGCGCCACGACGTGACGAAGGGCGTGAAATTCGACAGGGACGACGTCGTACTCTACGCCCACGCGCTGAAGCCGACGGCGGATGCGCTGGTGCCCGTCACGCTGGCCGACGGCGCCCCCGCGCTCATCGTCAGCGCTGACAAGGCGTCGCGCGTGGCCGTCGTCGCCGCCCTGCCCTTCGGTAAAGCTCCCGCAGGCAAGACGCTCTACTACCAGGGCGAAGACTGGCAGGAACTGATGACGCGGACGCTGGAGTGGCTGCTGCGGCGGTAATCGTGTCATCCTGGCGAGTGAATGCCCTCACGAGCCGGCTCGTGAGGGCATTCACTCGCCAGGGCGGAAGGTGACGTTCGAGCCAATAATAAACGATGAAATCTATCATAAAAACGCTTATTATTGCCCTGTATTCCAGAGATTATTTTAACTTTTTTCGTCCGCATGTATTGTCAGGCTGGAGGGTCGGTGGTATACTTTTTTTATTAGAGAGCCCCACGGACCCTGGGACCGGACACAGTGCTTCCCACGGCACACTCTCTCTCCTCCACCCTTTTGGGGTGTCCGGTTCCAGGGTATATTTGTGACTGTTATGGTCACAACACTGCGATTTGTTTCCCTGTTATCCGTGTTGGCGGTCATCGGCTGGCTGCTGCTGGCCGAGAGCGCGCGCCAGGTCGCCCGCGCCGAGGACGATGTGCTCACCATTACCCCCGTCACCGCGCGCGTGCCGCAAGGCGGGACGGCGCTGCTGGCGATCCGCGCGCCGGGCGCGACCGCCGTGCGCGTGCGCCAGGGGGAGACCGTCTTCCCCGCCGACGCTCGCGGCGATGACCGCTGGGAGGGTGTGGTCGGTGTCTGGATGGAGACGAAGCCAGGGCCACTGGCGCTCACCGTGGAAGCGGACATCGAGGGACGCATGCTCACCGCGCCGGTCGCCGTCACCGTCACCAAACGCGACTTCCCTATCCAGCGCCTGCGCATGTCGCGCAGCCAGGCGTCAAAATATGAGGCGCCGTCGGTGCAGGAGGAGTACCGCCTCATTGGCGCCGCGCTGCGCCATTTCACCCATGGCCGCGCGTGGCTGGGTGGCTTCAAGCGTCCAGCCGCGGGCCGCGTTTCCACCCGCTACGGCACTCAGCGCTACCGCAATGGCGAGAAGGTGGGCATCCACAAGGGCATAGACATTGCCGCCCCGAAGGGCGCGCCCATCTATGCCGCGAACGCCGGCAGCGTGACGCTGCGCCGCGACTTCGGCCTGCACGGCCGCACCCTCGTTATTGATCACGGCGGCGGCATTGCCGGCCTTTACCTGCACCTCAACGATTTCGGCGTCAGCGAGGGTCAGGTCGTGAAGAAAGGCCAGCTCATCGCCCGCGTCGGCAGCACCGGCGCCGCGACCGGCCCACACCTGCATTACGCCCTTTATGCTCACGGCACGGCCATTGATCCGCTGTTGATGGAGACGATGCCGGCGGGATGGTAACAAGATGGCGGATGTGGGATTTCAAGTATGATGACGATGTGGTGATTACCCCCTGTTTTTGTGTGTTTCCGCAAAATGGGGGGTAGTCGTTTACGGCATGGTCTCACGCCAAGACGCGACTCAAAATATAAGATGGTTTTTCTGTGAAAAGTAGGTAAACGACAGCATGGTCCACGGGGACGGCGTTTCGCCCTCCAGAGCATGGTTCGACGGAATCTCGCTCTTCAGAAGGTGCGATGGCGGGTCTGTTTCTCCAATGGTTGGCTGTTGTTACGGTACGAACCGGATGGCTTGGAAACTTTTCGTATGTGCGGTGTTACTCAAAGCCGAGAATGGCGTTGTCGTCCAGCGTCCCGTCCGGATTCAACCACCCCTCCACCGTTTGGCGCGCTTCGCCGAGGGTGAGGTCGCGGCCGTGAAGGCGAGGGTGGAGAGCGCCGAGGCGGCGGGAGGCGGCGGGGCGGTCATCGCGGGCCAGCCAGGCGAGGGTGGGTTCGTCGAGGATGGCGAGGAGGCTGGCGGGATCGCCGCCGTCCGGCCAGTCGAGAAGAGCCGTTATCCTCGCGGCGATCTCTTCCGGCGCGCGCGGCAGGCGGGCGCGCACGGCAACAGACCAGGGATGCTCCGCCAGCAAGGCGGCGTAGACGCGCAGGGCGGCGTCCGCGTCTTCGGCAATGGCCGACGCCGCCGGCATCGGCGAGGGGCTACATAGCGGCAGGCGACAGCGTCCGCAAACACCCTCTTCGTCAGAGCGGCCCCAAAGACCGGGGCAGTAGCCGGCGCGGGCTTGCGCCAGCGCGTCCAGGCAGCGGACAGCCACCTCAGGCGCGGGCAGCGGCAGGCGCATCAGCGCTTTCACCGCCTTGAAAGGCGCGCCGTCGAAGAGCGCCCGCAGGGCATTCACCGCTTCGGCGCCGAAGGTGCCTTCATGCCAGCGCTGATACGCCTCGCGATAGGTCCTCCACAGGCGCTCCAGCAGCGCCGTCAGTTCATCCAACTCTGCGAAGGCGCGCTCCCCGGCAACCAGCGCCTCGCGCAGCGCCGCCGCCTCTTCCGGCATAGCCGCGCAGAGCACGGTCGCGCGCGCGCCCTGTCGTCGCCACCAGGCCATGGCTGACTGCGCCGTAGCAAGGTCATCGAGTAATCGGTCGTTCGCCAGCGTCTCGCAGAGTTCATCCACCGGCGCCTGCCGGGCGGCGACGAGGTGCTCGACATTATCGAGCAGCCGCCCCGTCGCCTCCCATCCCCACGGCATCACTCCCAGCGCGGTCGTCCAATCGGCCAGCGCGGCGTGAATCTCCGTCAGCGCGGGCGGTAAACCGCGCAGCCACGCGCGCAGGCGGCACTCGACCTGACTGCAGGCAATCGGCCATGGGCCGAGAGGAATCTCCCAACGGGCGGCCAGCGCGCGCACCAGCGGCGTGTACCGCTCCGCGATCTGCGCCGGCGGGGCGACGAAGGCCAGCGCATCGCTGCGCGCCAGCGGCGTCTCCGGGTCCAGCGGCTGCAGGAAGGCGTCCAGCCCCCGCAGCGCCCCCGCCCGCACCGCCGCCAGCACGGCAAGGCGCGCTTGCTCACCTGTGAGACCGAGCGGCGGCAAGCCCAGCAGTTCGAGGGCGTCCGACAGCCGGCGCGGTTCGCCGGTGAGCAGCGGCTCCAGCAGCTCCCAGCGCGGCGGCGCCACGCGCGCCCGCGACTCCTCCCACGCCACGCAGCCCAACGGCGCGGCGAAGCGCTCCAGGTACTCACCTAACAGCGACTGCGGGCCGACCACCGCTTCGCCCGGCTCGATGAAGCCGGTCAGTATCTGCTGACAGGCGGCGCGGGAGAGGGGCTCTCCGGACGTGAGTTCGGCAAAGAGGGGGTAGCGGCGGTCAAAACCTGGCGCCAGCACTTCCGCCAGCGTCTCGGCCAGCGACGACGCCTCGGGCAGTTCGCCTTCGCCTCCGGCGGCATCATGCCAGCGGCCCTCGCGGAGGGCGGCGGTCAGCGCTCGCTCAACCGCCGGGCGCAATTCTTCCGAGCGTTCGCGGCAACGTGTCCGCGCTCGCCGTTCACGATTCGACCCCGGCGGATTGGCTTCCTCGGCCGCCGCGCGCCAGGCGGCATATTCCGCCAGCAGGTCGCCTTCCGCCGGGGTAAGCGTCCGCGGGGTCCAGAGGCGCAGCGTGGGCATGTCGCCTGCCAGCGCCGCCGCCGCATACCAGGCCGCGCCCGCCGTTCCACCGGGTGACAGCAACATTACCGCGCCGGCGATGTGCCCGGCGGCAATTGCCTCCGTTTGGCGGATGATCGTTTCCCGTGAAAGCGCTGGCACCAGCGTGCAGGCCACCGTCCGCTCGCTGCCTCGCCACGG
>JAKIYB010000115.1:0-4934 GCA_022708765.1 Armatimonadota bacterium
CATGCTATTTGAACCAAACAATTTTTGTAATCGTTCAGGTACCCCCTCCTCCGTGTTGAGCTTTCCCCCCACGCATGGCCGCAAACCGGCCGGTTGACGGACCTGCCCCGCGCTAGACTGGGGCGCATGGAGACGACGCCGACGCCGAGTCTGCTCCCGGCCAGCCTGACCGCCTACGCCATTTCCGCGGAGGAGTGGGCGGCGACGCCCCCCAGCGTGCGCCGCGCGCTCACGAGCCTGGAGGACGAGTGCGCCCGCCTGCGCGAACAGGCCGGGCAGACCTCGCGCAATTCCTCCAAGCCGCCCTCGTCCGATCCACCCACCGTGCCGCCGCGGGAGACGACGCCCACCGGGCGTGCCCGCGGGGGGCAGCCCGGCCATCCCGGCACCACGCGCCCGCTGGCGCCGCCCGCCCAGGTGGCCACCGTCGTGCCCGTGCGGCCCGCCGTCTGCGCGCACTGCGGCACCGCCTTCCCGCCGGATGCCGTCGATCCCCACCCGCACCGCCATCAGGTCGTCGAGGTGCCCCCCGTGGTCGTCACCCTCACCGAGTACCAGCGCCACGCGCTCCGCTGCCCGCACTGCGGCCGGCGCACCCGCGCCCCGTGGCCCGCCGGCGTGCCGCGCGGCTGCCTCGGGCCACGGGCGAGCGCGCTCATCGCCACCGCCACCGCGCAGTACCATCTGGCGAAACGGGCCGTCGCCGCCCTGCTGCGCGACTGGTTCAGCCTCACGCTCTCGCCCGCCACGGTGTGCACGGCGGAGCAGCGGGTGAGCGCCGCGTGTGCTGCCCCGGTGGCCGCCGCCGTCGCGACGCTGCCGACGGCCCGCCGCGTCTGGATGGATGAGACCGGTTGGCGTCAGGCGCGCGATCCCGATCCCGTCACCCCCGATCCTCCGCCCGCCCGGCTCCCGAAAGCCTGGCTCTGGACGGCCGTCACCCCTGAGGTGACCGTCTTCCAGATTCGCCGCAGTCGGGGCAGCCCGGTGGTGACCGCCCTGCTGGGCGCGACCCCCGACGGCATTATCCACACCGACCGCTGGAATGGCTACCACGGCCTCGATCCGCCGCACCGCCAACTGTGCTGGGCGCACCTCCAGCGCGCGTGGACCCAGCTCAGCGAACGCCCGGGGCTGGCCGGGGAGATTGGCGCCGCCTTGCTGGCCCACACCCAGGCGCTCTTTCACACCTGGCACCAGGGGCAGGCGGGCACACTGGCCTGGCCCGCCGTCCAGGCGGCGTTGGCGCCGGTGCAGACCGCCGTCGGGGATCTGCTGCGCGACGGGGCCGCGCGGGCCGACCGCCGCACCGCCACCACCTGTCACCGTCTCCTGCAGGTCGAGCCGGCGCTCTGGACGTTTGTCCGTGTGCCGGGGGTGGAGCCGACCAATAACCGCGCCGAACGCGCCATTCGCCCGGGGGTGCTCTACCGGCACACCAGCTTTGGCACGCAGGGCGACGCCGGCAGTCGCGCCGTCGAACGCCTCCTCACCGTGGTCGCCACCTGCCGCCAGCAGCAGCGCAACGTCCTGGCCTACCTCATCGCCGCCGTGGAGGCGGCTCTGCACGATCAGCCCGCCCCGTCGCTCCTGCCCACCCCGACTCCGTGATGAGGCGATGACCCCCTGAACGGTTACCAATTTTTTACGTGCTCGCGCCTTGGTGCCTTGGTGGCTTTGCGTGAGATTCCGTATGCACCAAAATCGCACTTTTTCACGGGGAATAAGGGGGCATACGGAAACACCGGGGGAGAGTTCGGGCGGAAAGATGTATCACCCCGCATTTTGCACTTTTACACTTGGTGCGGGGTGATACGCCAGGCATGCTCGCATACCCCCATCTGTGCAGGCGCGCGCCGCCTCCGGTATAATATCTCCATGCATGGGAAGACGTTCTGGATCGGGATGATAGTGCTGCTGCTCTTCGCCGTCGGGGTGCTCGGAACGCGCGGGGCGCGGTCTGAGCCGCGCTGGGAAGCGGCATCGCCGGGGATCGAGCTCTGCACGGTCGAGTATCCGGGCGTCTACGGCAAGGTGGCGGTGACGGCGCTGCGCATTGACCCGCGCTGCCGCATCCGCGCGGTGGATGCCCATCGCGGGGTAAAGGATGCCGGCGCGATGGCCTCCGATGTTTGCCCACCCGGCGGCGCGGCGATTAACGCCAACTTCTTCGATGAAAGCCTGAATCCCATCGGGTTGGTCATCGCCGACGGGAAAACCGTCTCGAAAGCCACCATTCCCAGCCGGTCGCGGCTGAAACCCTGGGGGCAGTTCCTCATCCACAAAGGGAAGGCGCGCATCATCACCAACACGCGCGATTATCCGAAAGACGCCACGCAGGGCATACAGTGCGGACCGTTGCTGGTGATCAAGGCGAAGCTGAATACCTTCCCCGAGCTGCCCACCGCGCGGCGCGCGGGCGTCGGCATAGATAAAGAAAGCCGGGTGATCTTCGCCGTTAGCGCCGGCTCATTCACTATGGCGCAGTGGGCGGCCTGCCTGCAGTCGCAGTTCGGCTGCGTGGACGCGCTAAACCTGGACGGCGGCCCCTCCGCGCAACTCGCGGTAACGGGTAAAAACCGAACGCTGGTGAAAGACGGCGTGCCGGTGCCGATCTTCCTCACGGCGGAGTCATTGAAGACGCGTTGAATCATTCCCCGGGCTGTGCTACAATCGGGTACGTGACGCACGATCCCGATGAGCAAGTTCCCACCCCCGCCGAACCCCGGCATGGACGCGACCTGACCGTTGGCAGCATTCCCCGCCTGCTGATCGTCTTTTCGTTGCCCATGCTGATTGGCAATGTCCTGCAGTTCGCGTATAGCTTCGTCAACGCCATCTGGGTCGGTCACTACTTGCCCACCGCCGCGCAGGCCGCCATCGCCAACAGCTTCCCCGTCATCTTCGTGATCATCCCCATCGCCGCCGGCCTGACCACCGCTTCCAACATCCTGGTGGCGCAGTACATTGGCGCGAAGAACCTGACGGGCGTGCGCGAGGTGGTCAGCACCTCGGTGGTGCTGGTCGGCGGCCTCAGTATCGCGCTCGCCGCCCTCGGCTGGTTCTACATCCCTGATCTCCTGCGACTGATGGGCGCGCCCCCCGAAGTGGCGACGCTGGCGACCGGCTACCTGCGCATCTTCATGTTCACCATGCCGTTTGCCTTCGCCTTCTTCCTTCTCGCGTCATTACTGCGCGGCGTAGGCGACTCCACCACCCCGCTCTGGTTCCAGGCCGTCACCGTGATTATCAACGGCGTGCTGGACCCCATCCTCATCCGCGGCCTCCTCGGCGCGCCGCGACTTGGCCTCAACGGTGCCGCCATCGCCTCCGTCATCGCGCAAATCATCGCCGTCGTCGCGCTCATCATCTTCCTGCAGGCGCGCCGGCACATCGTTACCCCGGACTGGAGCCGCCTGCGCGTGCACGGCGCCACCGCACTGCTGCTGTTGAAGATCGGCATCCCGGCCGCGGTCCAGCAGATGCTGGTGTCCCTCGGCCTCTTCTTCGTCACCGGCTTCGTCAACAGTTTCGGCAAAACGGTCATCGCCGCCTTCGGCTTTGCCGGCCGTATTGATCAACTCGCCTTCTTCCCGGCAATGTCGCTCAATATCGCCGTCACCAGCCTGGCCGGGCAGAATATCGGCGCCTGTAAATTCGCCCGCGTACGCCAACTCTTCTGGTGGGGCATCCTGCTTAGCGGCGGCATCACCATTCTCGTCTCCCTGGTGGCGGTAGGCGTGCCCGGCATCCTGCTGCGTATCTTCACCAGTAATGCCGCCGTCATTGCCGAAGGCGAAAAATACCTGCGCATTGTCGGCGCCAGCTACATCTTCTTCGCCATCATGTTCATCAGCCATGGCATCATCAACGGCGCCGGACACACTCTGGCCACGACCATCATCTCGCTCATCAGCGTGTGGGGCGTGCGCGTGTGGCTTGCGGGCTATCTCTCCCGGCGACTGGAGAGCGAAATCGGCATCTGGTATGCATTGTCCATCAGCTTCGCCGTTGCCATGTTGCTCAGTCTGGGCTATTATTTTTCAGGCCGCTGGAAAAAGCCTATCAGCCACCAATCGTCCGCCGAACTGGCCGGCGCCACGCCCTGTGAAGAAACGCCGCCTTCGCTGGAAGGGCATCCACCCCTCGACACGCCAGAAAAGTCGGGGTAGAATGAATGTGAGTTCAGGCATTGAGTAGAGGCGGCAGGAGATGTGATGCGCCCGGCGCGTGACCTCTCCTCCCCGGCCCTCCTCCCCTCCAGGGAAGGAGGGAGTGAGAGTGTGGATAGTTCATGTCGGTGCTCGTGCGGAGTGCAACTCCGCGGTCCATGCAACCCCCTCCTTCCCTGGAGGGGAGGAGGGCCGGGGAGGAGAGGTCACGAGAGCCGGCTGTATGTTTGCGGTTGAACAGTAAAGGAGGACTTTCACCATGCTCGGAGCCATAACCGGCGTCATTCTCCTCGTGCTGATCGTGCTGCTGGTGATCATCGCCCTGTGGTGGATTGCCACCTACAATCGGCTGGTCGCGCTGCGCGAGCAGATACGCAACTCCTGGAGTCAGATTGACGTGCAGCTCAAACGGCGGCATGACCTGATCCCGAACCTGGTGGAGACGGTAAAAGGCTATATGCAACACGAGCGCGGGACGCTGGAAGCGGTGACGCAGGCGCGCGCCGCCGCCGTCTCCGCCGGTACCATGCAGGAGCGCCAGCAGGCGGAAGGCGCCTTGTCCGGCGCGCTGCACGGGCTGATGATCGCAGTGGAAGCCTATCCCGACCTGAAGGCCAGCGCCAACTTCATCCAGCTTCAAGAAGAGCTGACCGGCACGGAAAACAAGATCGCCTTCGCCCGCCAGCATTATAACGACGTGGTGGCGGTGTATAACTCGCTGCGCCTCTCCTTCCCGGCGTCCATGGTCGCCACCAGCGGCGG
>JAKIYB010000115.1:4972-8557 GCA_022708765.1 Armatimonadota bacterium
CCCCGCCGAGCGTGAAGTGCCGCGTGTGCAGTTTTAGCGAATGCGCCCTCCGCCCCTACCCCCCTTTCCCAGCGATAGAGGGGGGTGTATTCGCGTGTGATAGGATTGTGACATATGTCTTCTCCTCTTCGCCTCGGTATTGTCGGCTGCAGCGGGCATGTGGGCTATGTGCTCGGTGCGCTGGAGGCGCTGGCAGATCAGGTGCGCCTCGTCGCTGCCGCGCCGGGGGGGGCGGATGAAGATATCTCCTCCGTACTCGCGCCGAGCGCCTACGCCGACTACGTGACGATGCTGGACGACGCCGAACTCGATCTGCTGGCCGTCACCCCGCATTTCTACCGCCATGCCGAAGTGTCCCTCGCCGGCCTTCAACACGACTGCGCGGTCTTTTGCGAAAAGCCGCTGGCGTTGACGCTGGCAGATCTAGATGCCCTCCGGGAAGCACAGCGATCAAGCGGCCGCCCCATCGGCATGATGCTCGACGCGCGCTATGCTCCCACGTTCTCCACCGCCCGTCAACTGGTCGCCGAAGGCGTTATCGGCGAGGTGGTCGCGGGCTACGCGCAAAAGTCGTATAAACTGGGCACGCGCCCCGATTTTTACAAACATCGTGCCACCTTCGGTGGGCTCATACCCTGGGTGGGTATCCACGCCATTGACTGGTTTTCATACGTCAGCGGGCGCCGCTATACCACCGTCACCGCGCGGCATGGCAACCGCGGTGCCGACGACTATCCCGAACTCGATAATTACGCCACCTGCCAGTTCGCGCTGGACAACGGCGGCAGCGCGGTGATGAGCTTTGACTACCTGCGCCCCGCCGGCGCGCCGAGTCACGGCGATGATCGCCTGCGGCTGGTCGGTACGAATGGCGTGCTGGAGATACGCGATGACGCGCTGCAGGTGCTGACTGCCGAGGGCGAATACCGCGTCGAGGTTACCGCGCCGCCGTTCGGTCTCTTTGCCGACTTCGTGCAGGCGGTACTCAACCCCGCGCACGTGCCGCTGATCACCACCCAGGACGCCTTCGACGTCACCGCCGTCGCGCTGCGCGCGCGGGAAGCGGCGGACAGCGCAACGACTCTCGATCTTTAGAAAGAGCAATTCATGACTGCATCTCCACTCCGCGTCGCTATCATCGGTATGGGCGGTTTCGCCGGTGAACACCACGATCTCATCCTGCGGCTGGAAGCGCGGGGCGAGTGCCAACTGGTCTGCACCTGCGACCCGCGAATTGAAGAGTTTACCGAACGCTGGGAGGCGCTGCATTTCGAGGAGCGCGGCGTGTGCCTGTTCCGCGATTACCGCGATATGCTGGCGGCATTTGGCGATGCACTCGATATCATCACCATTCCCACGCCGGTCCCGCTGCACGCGCCCATGCACCGCGCGGCTTGCCGGCGCGGACTGGCGGTCTATCTGGAGAAGCCGCCGACGCTGAACTACAAAGAACTGGAATCCATGATCCGTGCTGAGAAGGCCGCGCCGAAGCTGACCAATGTCGGCTTCAACTACATCATCGAGCCCAATCGCCGGGCGTTGAAGGCGCGGCTGGCCGCCGGAGAATTCGGCGTGGTGCGTGAGGTGCGTATCTTCGGGCGCTGGACGCGCGGCAGCATCTACTACACCCGCGCGAATTGGGCGGGCCGGCTACTGCTCGATGACAAGCTGGTGCTGGATTCGCCCATGGGCAACGCCATGGCCCATCTCGCGCATAACGCCCTGTACTGGGCAGGCGATGCACCGGAGACCTGGGCGCCAGTCGTCATTGAGCGGGCAGAACTCTATCACGCACATCCCATCCAGGGCGCGGATACCGTGTTCGTCGAAGCGGAGACTCCCGGGCCGGTCGTGCGCGTCGCCATGACCCATGCCTGCATTGGCCAATCCCGTGACTACGAAGAGGTGATCTGCGACGACGCCGTGCTCACCACCCGCATGGGATGGGCTCCGGCAACCGGCCACTACCGCGACTTCACCATCCGGTGGACGGACGGCCGCGAAGAGATGGAGCGCCTGTCGGACTTCCGCCATCTGGACGAGAATTTCCGCGCCTACTTCGCTTACGCGCGCGGCGAGCAGCCCCGTCCGGTAACGACGCTGGCGGACAGCCGCCCCTTCGTTCACCTCAACGACCTGGCCTACCTCGCGGCGGGACGCGTGACTCAAATACCCGATGACGCCCTGCGCCACGAACGCGACGACCGCTGGGGCGCCGTGCTGGAAATCGCCGACATTGATGACATCATGACGCGTTTTCTGGGAACCGGCGCATTCCCCAGCGCGCAGGACGTGCCGTGGGCTGCTCCAGGCGGCACGGCAACAACGAAAGAGCTCTCCCGGTTGGCCGATACCGTTGCGATGATGGTTGAATAGCGCTTGCGGCTTTGCGTCTGGCGCCTGTGCGTGAGATAATACAATTCGAGGATCAACTTATGGCTCTCGACAATCCGCGGCGGATTGATCCATCCGGCGAATATACGCCGCCGCAGCCGGTAGAGAAATGGATTTTTGAAGACCAGATCTCGGCGAATCGCGCGGGAACGGTCTGGTTGATGTTCTTTTTCAGCCTCTTCATCGTCGCCGTCGTGTGGGCGGCGGGCTATGCGCTTGGTACGCCGGAATATTCCATCATCCTCGCCATTGTCGCGGCGGTGGTAGCCTTCTTCCTCAGCTACGCCAGCTATTATAACTCCGACAAACTGGTGCTCTCCATGTCACGGGCGCGGCCGGTAACAAAGGAGGAATACCCCTTCCTGGTGCACACGCTGGAGGGCCTGTGCCTGGCGGCGGGGCTTTACACCATCCCCAAGCTCTACATCATTGACGACAGCGCGCCGAACGCCTTCGCCACCGGGCGTGATCCCGAGCACAGCGCCATCGCGGTGACCACCGGGCTGGTGGAAAAGCTGGACCGCTACCAGTTGGAAGGTGTGCTGGCGCACGAACTGAGCCACGTGGTGAACCGCGACATCCTGCTCTCCACCGTCACCGCGGTACTGGTAGGGATGATCGTGCTGCTCAGCGACTGGGTGACGCGTTCGCTATTCTATGGCGGCCGGCGTCGCAGTTCTGACCGTGGCGGCGGCAACGGGATTCTCATGCTCATTGCGCTGTTGGCGTTGATCCTCTCCCCTATCATCGCGCAATTGATGCAGCTTGCGGTCTCGCGCAAGCGCGAATACCTGGCGGATGCCCACGCCATCAAGCTGACGCGCTACCCCGATGGACTGGCGGGCGCGCTGGCGGTTATCGGCGGTGACCGCGAACCGCTGGAAGTCGCCAATAAGGCCACCGCCCACCTCTACTTCGCCAATCCGCTGAAAGGCGGCAGCCTCAACAGCCTCTTCAGCACCCACCCTCCCATCGAGGAACGCATCAAGCGCCTGCTGCGGATGTAAGATGCGACCTGCAACATTCGCGGAAAGCATCTCCGCCAGCAGGATTTCATCCGCCAACGTCGCATTTCTGTTGTCATGCGGGCACAGTGGGGCATCCTTGGCGGCACCTTTGATCCCATCCACTTCGGCCACCTGGCGATTGCCGAGGAGGCGCGAGAGCGGCTGGGGCTGGCGCGTGTGCTCT
>JAKIYB010000115.1:8567-10391 GCA_022708765.1 Armatimonadota bacterium
CAAGCCACAAGGACGCGCCAACGCGGAAGACCGCCTGCGCATGACGGAACTGGCGATCGCCGACAACCCCTTCTTTGCCGTCTCGCGCATAGAGCTTGACCGTCCCGGCCGCTCCTACACGGTGGAGACGCTTCGCGCGCTGCGCGATCAGCATCCCGACACTGACTTCACCTTCATCATCGGTGCCGACATGGCGCTGGAATTCCACCTCTGGCGCGATCCCGAAGACATCCTCGCGCTGGCCAATGTCGTCGCCATCACCCGCCCCGGCTTCGACCTGTCCCAACTCGCCGCCCTCCCCACCGCCGGCCGCATCACCCCGCTGGAAGCTCCCGGCCTACTGATCTCCTCCACCGATTTGCGCGCGCGGGTGCGGGAGGGACGTTCGATTCGCTACCTTGTGCCGACGGCCGTGCGGGAGTATATTGAGAAACACCGACTGTATCGTGAATGAGAGAAGCAGATGATGCTATCCCAGCTTAATGAAACCCTCGCCCCTCTCCGCGAAGAGCTGACCGCCCATTACGCCGCGTTTGATGGCGCCGCCGAAGCCGCGGTGCGGGCGCGGATGGATGCGGAGCCCGCGCTGCCGGCGCTGGCGATGAAGGCGCGCTTGCACGAGGTGATGGCGGAGGAGGCCATGCCGGTAGCTTTTCACGGCACGCCGTTCGCCTTCGAGTGTGGGCTGCGCAGTCCGAAGAGTTGGGGGATGGAGAGCGCCGGGACCTGGCTGCGCGACACCCGATACGGCCTCTTCGTCGAGGACGCGGATGCCGCGGCGCGGCTGAAAGAGCATTTCGATGCTGGTCTGGGACATTATTACCATTACGTGGATTTCGACCACTACAATATCGGTTATGACACGGTGCTGGAGCGCGGCCTGCTGGGCCTGATCGCAGATGCGGAAGTTGCGCAACCGGCGGATGACGACGCGTACGCCTTCCTCGACGCCGTCGTCCGTGGTTTGCGCGCGGTGCTGCGATTGGTCGAACGCTTCGCCGACTCGTACGAAGCGGTGAACCCCGCCTGGGCGGCGGCGCTGCACCGCGTGCCTGCCAATCCGCCGGCCACCTTCTTTGAGGCACTGCTGACGTTGAGCGCGGTGCGCGAAATCTTCGCCTCCTTCGAAGGCGTGGGCATCTCCATCCTCGGCTGCCTGGATCGCCACCTGGCGCCCTATTACGACGCTGATATCGCGGTGGGGCGGCTTACCGAAGCGGAAGCGGCGGAACTCATCGGCCGCTATCTGCTGCTCACCGACTGCCGCTTCGACGTGCGCCATTTCGCCTGGGCGGAAACGTCCACCACCATGACGTTGGGCGGCTGCGATGACGACGGCCGGCCATTCTACCATCCGCTCACCCGCATCATCCTGCGGGCGCACCGCGACCTGGGTCTGCTGAATCCGAAGCCGCAGTGCCGCATCAGCGCCAGCGCGGATGAGACATACCTGCGGCAGTTGGCGGAAATTATTGCCAGTGGCGATAACGTGCTCACCCTTTTCAATGATGAAGTGCTTATCCCCGCGCAGCAAAAGGCGGGCAAGCGGGAGGAGGATTGCCGCCGGTACGTGAATGGCGGCTGTCAGGAATTGATGCTCATCGGTTGCGAGCATTCCGAAGGCGCGCGCTGGTACTTCAACCTGCCGCGCCTGCTGGAAGTGTCGCTGCGTCCCGATATCCTGGCGGACTATCCGGCCGTATTTGTCGCGCCTGTCGCCACGGAATCATTCGAGGCGCTGTATGCGAGCGTGCTGGCGAATCTGCGCGATGTCCTGACAGCGATCAGTGCGTTGGGGAACGGCATCGGGCAAGCGTGGCCGCA
>JAKIYB010000116.1:0-3969 GCA_022708765.1 Armatimonadota bacterium
TCGCGCGTGACGGTCGAGAATCCTTATTTGAATGGCATTGGGCGAGACTCCGTCGAGCCAGCTCCAGGTGGAAATGACGGCATGTCGTGTGCGATAAAGAAGCTATCTCGTGAAGGCGACGGATAAAACTTCCACCCGGAGTCGGCTCGCGGGGACGCTCGCCCGCCCGGGAACGTTTCGCTCGATAAGCAAACTTATGCTTGACAAACTTACGTTCCTGTGCTATACTGCCGTCCGTACCGTGACAACCGCATAACGCCTGCAACCCAGCCCCGCGCGGAAGGGCATCTTATACTAAGCATTTGAAAAAAACAATCTTTTTTTCGTGGAGCCTGCAACCGGCAACCTGCCGTTACCCCCCGTTTTGCGAAAATGCACAAAACAGGGGGTAACGCCGGGGGGTAACGGGGGGTAATCACCAACTCGTCATCGAATAGCCGCATACAATACCCGCATCACCGATCACTGATTACTCCCCCACTGCTTACTGCAGCGCCCGCCACGTCTCGATCACCCGTTGCGGTTCTTTTGATTCGTCGCCGCGCAGGTGGGGGGTGAAAATGAGGCCTTTGCGGGCGCCGGCGGTGTAGCCGATGACGCGGCGGAAGTAGGCGTCCAGCGTCTCCTCCTCGCCGCGGGGGATACCGCCCCAGTAGCACTTGCCGGCCTGGATGAGATCGGCGATGACCTGGCCCAGGTCATGGCGCTCCGGATTGCCGAAGTTGAGGCCGCGCGCCAGCGGCTCGCTGAGCACATCGGCGTAGAGGTGGGCGTTGTCGCCGCAGTAGTGGACGAAGCCGCCGCCGAAGGGCGCCAGCCCCTGCGCGCGGTAGGGATGTACGAATTCGGCGATGGCGTCGGCATTGAGCAGCGTGGGGGTATCCTCGCAACTGCGCGTGCCGCCGTTGGCGACCGCCATGCCCCAGTGGCAGCCGCCGTCCAACGGCTCGTCCATCCAGCCTTTGATGAGCTTCGTGCCTTCGACGTAGAGATACGTCGCCTTGCGCAGCAGGTCATGCACGAAGTCGGGGTCGTCATACATATCGTAGAAGATGGGATCGCCGTAGAGCAGATGCGCGAGGTCATACGGGCTCTGCGAGTCGGCGCAGAAGGGGTGGACGTATTCCGGCAGCTTTTCCCGGAAGTAGGCGTAGAGGCGCTTGATACGCGGCATGACGCCCGCCTCCGCCAGATCCATCGCCTCGGGGTGGAAGGCTTCCAGCACTTCGCGGGAAAGGTGCGTGGTCCACGGCAGCGCGTATTCGGAAGGCAACAATTGGCAGCCCGCCACGGTGGCGAAGGTGCCGGTGCCGGTGTTGGCGCGGATGGTCAACTGCATGTCCGATCCGGCCCGCGCAACGCCAATCAGCCCGACCACCGTGTCGTAGAGCATCTGGGTGTCGTCCTCGAAGTGCCGAATCATGTTGCCGCCGCCACTCACCCCTTCCGGCACGGGCGCGCCAAAGAGAATCGGCAGGCTGTCGGTGGGACGGTCATGCCAGACATCGGTCATCCGCCGTTTGCCATCCTCCAGCGCCTGGAGATCAGGCTCCAGCATGGCGATCAGGTCGTCGAGGGAATGCGTCGCGGTTGGCATGAAAGACACCTTTCCGAGCAGATACATCACTGATTACTGATTACTGATTACTACGTCCTGCGGCGCTCACTCCACCACCCGCGGCACTTTGAACTGATCGCCCACGCGCTCCGGGGCGTTGGCAAGGGCTTCATCGGGCTCGAAACCGGGGCGCTGAACATCAGCGCGCATGACGTTGGTCATGGGCACCACGTGAGTGGTGGCGTCAATGTCGCCGGTGTCCGCCTCCTTCAGTGCTTCGAAGTGCTCAAGGATAGAGTTAAGCTGTCCGGTGAACTGCTCCATCTCCTCCTCGGTCAGCTTCAGGCGGCTGAGCAGGGCGACATGTTCGATTTCTTCGCGGGACAAGCGCATAGCGGCATCCTTTCAGGCGAGGGTATTATAGCACCCACGGCGCGCGCGGTGAAGGCGATGCCGCCCTCACTTGACTCCCGCTGCCGCCGGCGCCGGCGGCAGCGACGGAGAGGCCCACTCGACCACCTTCACGGCATGCTTGCCCGCCGTGAAACCGAAGGCCAGGTTCATCTGTGCCACGGGACGATTCCACTCCTCTTCGAAGCCGGCGTGCCAGCGGACGCCATCCACGTAGTAGCTCGGTCGGCGGATGCCGCGAGGGCGGGAGGCGACCAGCGTGCGCGTCTTCCCCTCCACCGTGCCGGTGAGTTCGGTATCACTGATGGTGATATCGAATGGCCCGAAGCCGCGGATGCCTTTGTCGCCTACGACGAGTTTGACGTAGGTGGCTTCCGGGGCGATGAAGCGGGTCTGGTCTTTGGTGATTATTACCCTCGCACTACGGCCTTCCAGGAGCGCATTATCGGCAGCGTAGCGTATGGGAGTGAAGCCGTGGATGATATATTCGGCTGCGCCTTTGCCGTTGTCCGCTTTATGGAGGCTCGGTGCGATCTCGCCATGCGTGGTCCAGGGGAACATGACATGGCCGCCGATTGCGGTTGCACCGGCTTTCAGGTCGCGGCGTGAAATTGTTCTTTCGATTGGCGCGACACCATCAAAGGACATATCCTGGTAGCCAACTTTCCCCACGCCGCTGAGCAGACTGAACGTGACCTTATCCGGGCTCACCCGCACCGCGGCAGCCGAGCCTTCCAGCACCACGCCTTCGCCTTCCCATTCATCATGACCGGGAGTGAGCAGCAGGTAGTCGGTGCCTTCGGCGTGGGTGATTTTCACCACGTTTTTCGCCAGGCGCTCCACCTTCGGCGCCGCTTCACCGGCGTCGCGGGGGTAGGCGATCCAGAAGCGGTCATCCGCCTGCTCGCCGGCCAGGCGCAGCAGCACGTGCTGTTCGTAGGCGGGCATGCCGGTCGGGGCGCCGTTGGCGTCCACGGCATTTGTCGCCTGAGAGCCGTCCTTGCGCTTCCAGTTCGGCGAGACCGGTTGGCCCTGGGTCAGCTTCGCCCACAGCGCGCCGCTGCGGTGAGCCAGGAGATTCATCGGCATATTGTCTTCCGCCATCTCCGGTGCCGGCGCCTTGCCGCCGGCGAAGAGCAGGTCGAGTTTCGTCGGGAATTCCGTCTGCACGTTGATCGCCCGGCCATTCACCGTCACATCGCTTTTGCGGCCCAGCAGGTTGAAGTAGAGCCAGTTGGGCACCGCCTTGCCGGTGAAGGTATCGTGGAAGACGAAGTAGTTCGGGCTCTTCGCCGTCTTGCCGATAAAGAAGGCGATCTGGCGCTCCCAGCCGTATTCGTCTTTCGGCTCCCCGGCGGGGTAGCCGGCGGAAGCCCATGCGTACTGGACGCGCTCGCCGAAGTGGTAATCCAGCACGTTGCTGTCCGGCCAGCCATAAGGGAACTGCGCCTTCGTGTCACCGAAGCGCGCCAGGTTGTAGAGCGCGTAATCGGGATTCGGGCTGTTGTCATAGTAGGCGTAGGGCTGGCTGGGCAGCAGGCTGGCGCCTTTACTGTGAAGCACGACGTTGCCCTGGTCTACGTACCAGTGGCTCCAGTCATAGCCGCTGCGCAGCATCAGGTAGGTCTCATCTGGACCCTGGTGCGCGCGGAAGATGACGCCGAAACCGGGGAAATTGCGGCTGGCGAGTCGGGGTTCCACCGGCTGCACCCACGGCTTGAAAGTGGTGCTCATCTCATACGGGAATTTGCCGTTGTTATTGTATGCCCACAGGAGATTGCCGGCGAGTTCCGGGTCGCGGTTGGCGAAGGTCATCGCCGCATCGAAGTAGTTTTCGAAGTAGTTCATGCTGCTGTTGCCGAAGCCGGGGTGCATGCGCGCGCCGTAGCGCGCATCGAATGGCGTGAGCTGGTTCAGCAGGTAGTCCATGCCCGCGCGGTGATAGGCGTAGAGCAGGTCGGTCTGCTTCGGCCGCATCACCTCCACCGCCGCCATGGCGG
>JAKIYB010000116.1:3979-10385 GCA_022708765.1 Armatimonadota bacterium
AGGCCCACATCTGGTAGCCGCCCGGCTCAAACCAGGCGCCGCCCGGCGTCATCATCGTCGCCATTTTATAGGTCATATATTCGCTGAGGAAATCGCGCCATCGCGCATACATCGGGTGGTCGGGCAGCAGCGCCACCACGTTCAACGCGCACATTTGCCGGGCGATGCTCATATTCGGGTTGCCGGTGTGCGCGCCGTTGGCGTGGCCCATGGCGTCCGGTTCGACCATCTCATAGGCCAGCACCGCCAATTGCGCGCGCAATTTCCTGCGCTCCTCTGGCGACAACGCCGGGCAGGCGAGGGTATCCTCGATTTTCGGCAGCATGCTGAACAATTCAAAGGTCATGTGGTGGCTGGGCGTCGGGCAGCTCACCAGGTAGCGCAGATACGCCTGCAGTTGTTGCCGCCAGGGGTGCGGCGACGTGATGGCATCCGGGTTGCCGGTGAGGCTGTAGAACTGCGCGATATCGCGAAAGTAGTAATGATTTTTAAACTGGTCGAAGAGCGTCGGATCTTTCGCCAGCGCCTCGCGAATCTTCGGCAGCTCGCTCTTGCGCAGGAAGACGCGCGGGTAATCGGGGTTAGTATCCGGCCAGTCGGTGACGTAATCCTTATACCGATCAAGGCCGATGACGCCGTAGAGCAGGCGAAGCTGATAGAAAAGGCCGACGGCATCGGTGCCCCAGTTTGCCTTCACCTCCAATGCCGGCCGGCCCAGCGCCAGCGCCCACTCGCGGCGGGCGTAGGTGACGGGCAGGCGGTCATCGTGCGTACCGCTGAAGAAGGGATTGGTATCGGAACGCGGATTGCTGCGCGTCATGGGGAACTGTACGGCGATGCGACCGCGATCCGGCGGATAGGCCACCGGCAATTGCTGGATGCGCCGCCAGTTGCCGTGGTGCAGCGGCACCACGCCGATCATCGTGTAACCGGTGGGATTATCCTTTGCCTCCCGGGCATTCCAGAGACCAACCTGCGACATCTCGGTGCCCAGCGCACCGTAGGGCTGGATGCGCGTGCCCATCCACACCGTCTTCAGCGCGCCGATGTTGCTACCGCGCACGCCGCCGTTGCCCCAGGTCTGCGCGGTCTCCGCCATATCCGGCTCCCAGCCGTCGGTAAGGCGCAGTTCCCACAGGTCGTCCTTCGGCGAGACGCTGCCAAGATCGTACTCGTCACACACCTTCACCACCGGCACGCCGTCAATGACGGTGATTGTCGAGCGATAATAGCCGCCTTCGGCATACTGCAACTCGTATTGCGCGGTGGCATACACTGGGCCTTGCTCTACCACCGCCGCTTTCCATGCCTTCACCGGGCGGTCGGTAAGCACTGCCCCGCCGCCCAGCCACGCCGCCTCCAGCCCGCCACTGCGGAAAGCGAGGATAGGCGGCGGCAGCGCCTTCGCGGGCACCGGCGTTTTGAAGGTTTTCGTCCCTTTCGGCAGACGGACAGCGAGTAGCGCGGTGGCCAGCTCGATGGTCTTGCCACGCTGCGTCACGGTCAGGCTTGTCGCCGGATTGGCCGACGATTCCGCAAGCGCGTAGGAGGTTGTACCGTTCGGCACTACATCCGCAACGAAGCTCATCGTTGCCGTACCGTCCTTCGCGGGGGTGCTGAACTGCACGGCAACCGGCTTTTCTCCATCACGAAAGAGCCGCATTTTCTTCGTGTCGGCGGGCTTCAGCTTCACCGAATAGCGCACCAGATCCGGCGCGAAGCCGCGCGCGGTGTAGTCGGTGATGGTGAAGGTGCGCTGGGCGAAGGCCAGTGCGGCCATACCGACTATGGCACAGAGGAGAAGGAAACGCATGGAGTGCCTCCCGTTCAGCACGGATCGCCTCCCGACAGGAAATCGTGCTGCCGGGGTTGAATATTCTGACACCGGATAGGTATTATCGTTGTCAAGGTTGGTGAAAGATACTTCGATGACCAGTTACTTCTTTCCCGCGTTATTTACTTATGAAGACGGCGGCATCTCGGTGGAGTTCCCGATCTGCCAGGCTGTGTAACCTGCGGAGAGACGGAGGAAGAGGCGTTCTGGATGGCGCAGGACGCGCTGCGGGGCTATCCGGCAATCCTTGAAGAGGACGGCGATGTCATCCCCACGCCCACGCCGGTGTCGCAACTGCACCCGGCGTCGAAGCAAGTGGTGGTGTTCATTCGTGCCAACATGCTCCTCGCCCGGCAGGAGCGCGAAGGCCAGGCGGTGAAAACTACCGTTACCATGCCCCGCTGGCTAAAGCACCTGGCCGACGAGCACCACGTCAACTTTTCACAGCTCCTGCAAGCGGCTTTGAAAGAGGTGCTGGGGCTGAAGAAATCAGCGTAACCTCATTCTGCACCAAAGGCTCAAAGGAGGAAGTCAATGAGTCAATTTCGTTGTCAGTTCACCTTTGCTCTGATGATAAGCATATTATTCGGGTGCTTGGTGAAAGCGAATGCTGAAGGGGGAACGTTCACTTCAAACATCGAGCGAGTCGGGCTTACCATCGCAGCGAGTGATATGTATGTCGAAGTGAATTCTTCCATCACAGCTACAGTCACACTCCATGGTAAGCAACCGTACCTGCCTGACGGAGAAACAGGTACCGTTACGATCAGCGCAACGAGCGATGAAAAAACGGTGAAGATACCTCCGGTAGTGCTCACGCTATCCAACGATGCATTAACCGTGCAAGGGAAGCTTCTCGTGCCGGCACAGCGAGGCTGTTATACATACACAGCCACAATTCAAGTCCGTCAGGGTGAGCAAAATACGACGCTGTCATCTGATCCTATTGCGGTATTTGTGTATACACGCCCAAAGGTACTTGCGACGGTGGAAGCTACCATTGACATGCGAGGTGGTATCGTCAATATAGTCAAGTACCCGAAGGCTCCCGTGATCGTCTTTCCCGCCAACGCCTTTAAGACTCCAGCAAAGGTCACCCTTGAAGTGCTGAATGATGTCCCGATTACACCGAAAAACCGACTGGTGGCTGTGTGGGCGAATCCGGTACGACTGTATATCAAAGGGGCGTCATTACAACCCGGCGCGGAAATTACCGTCCGTTCATCGGCACCTTCGGGTAAGAATAAAATCGCCCTTCTCGGGTTTCTCGTTAACGGTATATGGGCAGTGCAACGGATCGGCGAAGTTGATGAAAAAGCAGCGTGTAAGTTTCCTGATCCCTTTTCACCCGAATTAGCAAACCTGGCACCAGAGGCTGGGGTGATCTTCTGCGCGTTTACGCTTCCGGTCAGCCAGTCTAAATAGGATTTCTTTATCCTGCTGCATAAATTCGCGTCATCTGTGGTTTCGCTTCACATTCACGGCAGGTATGCCCGCCTGAGGAGGCGAAACAGATACGCATGGTACGAATTGATGGCCGACAGGAGAATGAACTGCGCTTGGTGTCGCTCGATCGGGAGATCATGAAGCACGCCGAGGGCTCGTGTATGATCTGGCTGGGGGATACCCAGGTGCTCTGCACCGCCAGCGTGGAGGATCGGGTGCCGCCCTTTATGAAGGGCAGCGGCAGCGGGTGGGTGACGGCGGAATACAGCATGCTGCCGCGCGCCACCACTACCCGCCAGCAGCGTGAGGTGCAGAAGGGGTCGCCATCCGGGCGCACCATGGAGATTCAACGGCTCATCGGACGGGCGCTGCGCTCGGTGGTGGAGACACGCAGTCTGGGCGAGCGCACCATCACCGTGGACTGCGACGTGATTCAGGCGGACGGCGGCACGCGCACTGCTTCCATCACCGGCGCCTACGTGGCCCTCTACGACGCGCTGCGCTGGATGCAGGAGCGAAACATGCTGCGCGGCGCGATGCCCACCTTCGACGCCATCGCCGCGGTGAGCGTGGGCATCGTGGACGGCCGGCCGATGCTCGACCTGGCCTACGAGGAAGACTCGCGCGCCGCGGTAGACATGAACGTGGTGATGACCGGCAGCGGCAAACTGGTGGAAATTCAGGGCACCGCCGAAGGCCTCCCCTTCAGCCGCGAGCAAATGAACGACCTGGTGGACCTGGCCGAACGCGGCATCCGCCAACTGCTTGACGAGCAGAAGAAGGTACTGGGAATTAAATAAGCGTTGCTGGTAGTGCGCCACGCAGCGGAGCGGAGTGGCGCTGCGCGTTTTCGCGCGCGCCCTCATCCCCAGCCCTTCTCCCAATTCTGGGAGAAGGGTGTTCCTGGCCGAGAAGGCGAAAAGGATCACTACCAACAACGGGGTGCAGATTCGTCCGCAGGAGCGCATTATGTTCTGGAAGCGCCGCCCCCTCACTCGCGCGCAGATCGGCCAGCTTGGTGAGCGCCATGCCGCTCGTTACCTGCGCGCGCACGGGCTGCAGGTGCTGGAAGCGAATTTCCGCACGAAGATGGGCGAGTTGGATCTCATCGCCCGCCACCGCGACACCCTCGTCTTCGTCGAGGTGCGTACCCGCACCTCGGAAGGCACCATGACTCCGCTGGAATCGGTCAACGCCGAGAAGCAGACGCGCATCGCTCGCATGGGACGCCAGTACCGCCGCCTCCGCCGCCTCCCCGACTGCCCCATCCGCTACGACGTGGTGGAGGTAATCGCCACCCCGTATGGCAAGGTGACGGACGTGCGCCATATCGAGGGGGCGTTTATCGAGGGGTTGTGATTATCATCAATTTTCAGATCTCACGCAAAGGCGCAAAGACGCAAAGACGCGAGTATATGTAAAGTAGGATTGTCGTGACTGAGAATGAGGTGGCAACGATTGTCGTAGACTGCGCGTATCAAGTTCACAAGGCGCTTGGGCCTGGTTTGCTTGAATCTGTTTACGAGGTTGCGCTTGCTCATGAACTGCAAAAGCGCCGGTTATCCATCACACGACAACAGCCGATCGGAGTCATGTATGATTCTCTCACGTTTGATATCGGCTTCCGTGCTGATATCATCGTTAAAGACATCGTCATCCTTGAACTCAAATCCGTTGAGACATTACTACCGGTCCATAAAAAGCAACTCCTAACTTATCTACGTCTCACTGACCGCCATCTGGGTCTACTTATCAACTTCGGCGCGGCATACATTCGAGACGGCATCAAACGTGTCGTTAATGGCCTGGAATAAACTCGCACCTTTGCGCCTTTGCGTCTTTGCGTGAGACCATAGACACGCAACGATACTCACCTCGCGTCCCCGGCCAGGTTCCAGGCTTTGAATGCTTCATAGCGTTCTTCACCCACCTGCTGGCGACCGAGGAAGTGGCCGTATTCCCAGGTGATGGCACGCTCGGTGTAGGGTTTGCCGGCTTCGTACTGGCGGTCAATGCGCTCCAGCGGGCCAGGGGTGGGCCAGGGGCTGGCGAAGGTTTCCACGTTGTTCCAGAAGGTGATGCCGTGGCGGGCATACACCGGCGCCAGCGCGGCGTAGTAGGGGGGAATCTCCTCAGCGTGCAAGTCGCGCCGGGGGAAACAGCCGACGCCGTCCTGCATGGCGAGGATGTCGAACATCGGCCGATCGAGGTAAGCGTCCCACCAGGCGGCGAGTTCGGTGGGCGGCAGCGACTTGGAGAAGAAGGGGGAGACAAGTACCGGCAGGCCGGACTCGCGCTTCATCACTTCGTAAATGCCGTGCAGACAGCGGCGCAGCGCATCGGCGCGCTCGGGCGTATCCAGGTTATCGTAGTCCGGCTCGTTGGAGACGTAAAAGCCGGCCAACGCCGGATGCCCTTCATATTGCGCCCATAACTCATCGAATATCTCCACATTCACGTTCAGGTCGCGACGCATCATGCGAGAAAAATCCCAGGTGCGGTCCCAGAAGGCAAGGTTCAAATGCCCGCCCAGCCACACGCGCATTTCCCGCGCCTCCGCCGCCCGCATGATGAGCGCGGTGTGGTCCTGGCGGTCCCACTCCTGAAAGAGCGGCGAGTGGTAGTGCGTGCGCCCCAACTCCATGATGCGCGCGATGATGACGTCGGTGATGCCCGCCGCGCGCATGTCCGCCAGCTCCCGGTCCCAGAAGCCGGGTTGCGCGAGCAATTCCGGATAGTGCATGCATTGCGTGGAATACTCCATGCCGACCGCGAAGTCAATGAAGGTGCCGGTGATTTTCGCCATCAGGACAACTCCCGTAGAAGGTTGCTACACAATTCGCCCGACGACGCCGAAGCCCTTTTTCGGAGTAACTGGCAAGAACCCTTGCCGCCTTTGACGCCACCCTCCCCCATCTCCTACAATAGGCGCGTGACCACCGATGCGCTGACCCCGATGTTTCGCCAATACCAGGACCTGAAGCGGCAGTATCCCGACGTGCTGCTGCTGTTTCGCTGCGGCGATTTTTACGAGATGTATGGCGACGACGCAGTCATCGGCGCGGCGGCGATGGATATCGCCCTCACTTCGCGGGAGATGAAGGGCACGCGCATACCCATGGCGGG
>JAKIYB010000117.1:0-3271 GCA_022708765.1 Armatimonadota bacterium
TCCTTCACCTTGACGGTGAGCGGATTGATGGCGGTGACGGCGCCCACCAGGTGCATGTAGGTCGCTTTGTCGCGGCCGGGCGCGCGGCCCTGGATGCGCACGGTATCTTTGGCATCCTCCCCCAGGATGAAAGCGTCGCCAATGAGCGTGGCGGCGGTCGGCACCTGTCCCTCCCGCATCTCGCCTTCCACGCGCACGGGCATACCGATATGCATGCCGGGCGTGATGGTGGTGAGCGCCACGCGGCGCGAGCCGATAAGCTTCACCGGGTCCTGCGCGGTGATGGTATACGGAACCTCGCGCCAGGAGAGAAGCTCAACGATGAGGCGCTGCAGGCGCTGCACGCGCAGTTTCTCGCCCTGCTGTTCGGCCTGGCGCATTTCACGCTGCAGCACGGCAGCCTTTTGCGCCAGTTCATCGGGCACCTTGCCGGGCGCGTTGGGGTCCGTCACCTTCAGGTGCAGGGCGATGCGTACAAAGCGCCGCGGCATATTCACTTCAATGATGCTGCCTTTGACGGTCTGCGAGCCATCGGGCGCGCGCCCCGGTTGCGTGCCGGGGCGTTGGGCCAGTGCCAGGCCAGCCAGCAGGATCAACAATAGCGGTGTCAGCCAGCGTAACGTCTTCATGGTTTGCCTTTATCCTCCAGACCCGGTCGTGTCCCGGGCCATCAACAGCAAGGCGTCGGAAGCAGCCAGCAGCGTCTCCGGATTAGGCATCGTCTCATAGGATGCCGAGTAGGCTTCATACGCCATTTCATAATCGCCCACCGTCTGGGCGGCGGAGCCGGCCGTATACAGCGCGGCGGCGACCACGGTGGGTTCGGTGGGAGGCGCCGGATCAGCGGCCAGCACCGGCGGTTCCGGCGCGGGCTCGTGCTGTTTCGGCGGGTTCGGTCGGAGCCACGCGCGGCGCGGCTGTTCCACCGGGGCTTTCACCGTGTCGCGCGGTGCGGGCAACGGCTGGTCCGCCAGCAGAGGCGCGGCCCGCTGCGGTACGACCTGCTCTTTCGGCGCCGACGCGGGCTGGTCGTCCTTGACGAGGTCGGTCTTCGGTCCGTTCAGCGCACCGAGCAACAGCATCACCACCACGGCGGCAGCCGCGGCAAGCCCGGTTGCCCAGCCCCAGGCGAGCCAGGGAGCCGGCGCCGGGCGCACGCCGGTGGTGAGCACACGGCGCATGATACGCTCGGTGCGGCCCGTGGACTCGTCCAGCGCGGGATCATCCGCATAGACCTCGCGCAGCAGCGCGGCCAGCTCCGGGTCGCGCAGCTCCTGTTCAAATGTATCAGTTCGTCGCATCTTCATAATCCGCCCCCTTTTCCTGACCGAAGGGGAGATCCTCACCCAACTCGGCCATGACCAGGGCCCTTAATTTATGGCGGGCGCGGTGGACGCGGCTCTTCGCCCCGGCTAATCCGCAGCCCAGCACTTTCGCAATCTCTTCCAGTGGCCGCTCCTCCAGATAAAACATCAGCACGGCCGCACGTTCCTTCACCGGCAACTGATCCAGACACGCCCGCACCACATCACGGCGGGCCGAGCGCAGCAACTCCTCTTCGGGCGTCGGCGTTTCCGAAGGCCGCTCCCCCACTTCTTCCAGATCCACCATCGGCTGCGTACCGCGCTTGCGGATCACCGAAATTCCCAAATTATTCGCCACCCGCAGCAGCCAGTGGATGATGGACGGGTCCGCCCGCAGCGACTGCAGGTGCTGGAACGCCCGCAGGAAGGTCTCAGATACCAGGTCTTCCGCTTCCGCGGCGTTCCCGACCAGCCGATAGCAATGCGCGAATACCCGCAGCTGATGCATACGCACCAACTCCTCATACGCGACAAGATCGCCGCGTTGCGCTCTTGTGAGCAGGCGTCCCTCCTCTGTATTCGCCACGGTCTACCGCCCTCTCCTACTGTATCATACGCGATACTGACGGCATAGTTGCACGCTCTCAAATGTTTTCCTGCAAATACCCACGATATTCCGCTAATCTGATGATCATAAACGGAGCGCGCATGGATCCGCGGAAGAGAAATGGAATTTTCACGACCGGTGGTAGGCGGTTGCTTGTCCCGGTAAGGGAAAGGATGCTATAGTGTTCGTACCCGAATATCTTCTCCCGGAGGATTGAGCGATGCGGCGATGGTGTGGCCTGTTGGTGGCGGCGTTGCTGGGCGTGGTGCTGGCTGGATGCGACGGCGGGGGCGGAGGCGCGACGGCGCCATTGGCGGCGACGACACTGACGTTGCGCACGCTGAACGGCCCAACCCCTACTTCGGCTGCCTGGGTAGCGTATCAGGATGGGGACGGCGCGTGGAAAGTGCTGGCGCCCAAAAGCGCCGGCGTCTACACTGTCAAAATCACCGCCGCCGAGGGGCGCTACGGCGTGGCGGTGGCCGCGCCGGCGGGGACTCAGCCGGCGATGACGGTGTATCAGGGCACACTGGCGGAAATGGACACCATTACGCACCTTCTCTCCCCCTTCGCTCCAGGCGCCTTCACGCTGGGCGGGCAATTTTTACACGCGGTATCGGGCACGGATACCGCCACGGTGACGCTCGGTCTCAACACGACCATCTCACCGCTGCTCGCGCCATATCAGCTTGCGTTTCTTCCCGCCGGCACCTATGACATCGCGGCCGTGCGCCGCAAGCTGTCACCGCCGCGCATTGATAAACTCTACCTGCAGCGCTATTATCAACTGAAGGGGAATGCGACGGTCAATATTGATTTCTCCGACCAGTGGTACGCTTTCACCCCGAACACCTTCGCCATCACCTGTCCGGGCATGACCGCCGGTACCGTCACGCTGCGCACGCCCAACGGGACAATGCTGCCGGTTTCGGAAACACCGAGCGGCGACGCGATGAGTTATGTCGCGCTGCCGCCGCACCCGGCCGATACAGACGATCTCTACCTCATCTCCACGACGACACTGTCGCAGGCGGGCGTGCTGCAGGCGCAACAGACGCGGACAGTAGCCACACACACCGCGACGAATCGCACTATCGCACTGCCACCGTCATTCAACTCACCGGTGGTGACGAAAGACGCGGAGGGGCAACTCACCGCGCGCTGGAACACTTATACACACGCGCTCGCCTACAATGTGAAGCTGGCGCCGACCTCCGGCAACCAGTGGAGCGTATGGATTTCCACCGGCTGGCTCCGCCCCGGCGTGTCCCACGGTTATACCCTTCCCACATTGAGCCAGTTGACCGGCTGGCAAGCGGCGTGGTCGCCCGCAGGCGGCGACGAAGAGTGGACCGCCGAC
>JAKIYB010000117.1:3304-10289 GCA_022708765.1 Armatimonadota bacterium
TTGCCACCGGCACCTACACCGACGGCATGGAGGTTGGCATCTCGGGGATGGGAGTGCGGCGGCCGTAACTCTGTCGGAAGCGACAAACGACCTAATTGTCCCGGCATCATACTACTTAAACGTTTGACTTTTCGGTTCCTCGGGGGTAGCATAAAAGTGCGCAGCGCATTGCTGCGCGTATAATCCTACCCCCCGAGGAGGTACGCATATGGTTACACCCCGTCATTCCCAAGGATTCACCCTTATTGAACTGCTGGTGGTGATCGCGATTATCGCCATTCTCGCCGCCATCCTCTTCCCTGTCTTCGCGAAAGCCCGCGAAAAGGCCCGGCAGAACTCCTGCCTCAATAATCAGCGGCAAATCGGCGTCGCGATTATGATGTATGTGCAGGACAACGACGAGACGTTTATGCCGGACACCGGCAGCAGCGCATGGTCGTCGCTGTTGAAGGACTACAACGAACCGACCATCTATGACTGTCCGACGAAAACCGGCAAAGGGAACAATATCGCGCCGGAATACGGCTTCAACTCGTTCCTGTTCGGCAAGGCGCTCGGCGACATCTCCTCCGCCTCCAACATGTTCCTCACCTCGGACCTGACGAAAGTGGACATGACCGGCAACTACGCGGTCAACAATCTCTCCACCGCTATTGATCCGCGGCACAGCAAAGGCGCGGTTATTAGCTGCGCCGACGGGCATGTCGCGTATGAAACGCAAGCCGCCGACGGCAGTGCGATGGGCGTCTCGCTGCTGCAAAAAGGTTACGATTTCTTTGTCGGCGAGATAATGGCCACGCACACCGGCGAATTGAGCCAATACGCGACGCACACCGCCTGGAGCGGCGATATGCGCGCCCCGACAAATCGCTGGATCGGCTGCGGCACGATTGATATGCCGAGTGGCACGTACCGCGCGACAACAAGCGACCCCGTGCCGAGTATCATCGTCGAGTGCGACCTCACCTGGCAGGCGAACGTGTATCAGGCACTGCATTATGGCGGCGCCTGGATCGTGTCCGTCTATGACGACGGGGGTCTAAACCTCAACGGGGGCACAACCACCGCTTATGCGATTGACCAGTATACGCCACCGGCGGCGAATTTCGTCCCCAGCGTGGTGGTGGGCGGCATGGTGCGCAATAGCACGAGCAAGGCAAAGTGGCAGGTCTCCGCGCAGTTGGATGCCGCCACCCGCACCGCCATCGGCACGTCGGAAGTGCCGTATCAGCAGCTTGTAGGCGGCAACTGGACGCTGGAGAAGTGGCCGGCGCAGAAGATGAAGCTGGTCATCGTGAAGGGGAAGGATTTCTACCTGATTGTCAGCGGTGGCCGGCAGTCCGGGCTGACCGGTTCACTGGATGTGTCCTCTATCGCCACCCGCTCGAAGATCGGCTTCTACACCGGCGCCAACGGCTCGGCGGGCGCGCGCATGTCGGTGAGCAATCTGGTGATTTCGCGGATTGACTGATGCCGTGAATACACACAATCCGCGGAGAGCAACTGCCCGGTCAGATGATCGGGCCGTTGCTCTCCGCGGATTGTACGAGGAGACCACTCAGCATATCGAGCCACTGCTCGCCGTCGAAGCGCGCGCGGGCACGGACGGCCGCAGCCGTGCCGAGGGGAGCGCGAGCGGCGAGATCGCGCAGACGAGCAAGGGCGGCGGCCAGCGCGGGGGCATCGCCGGGGGGCACGAGGAAGCCGGTGACGCCATCCTCGATCGCCTCGGGGATGCCGGAGATGGCGGAGCCGACGGCGGGCAGGCCAGTGGCCATCGCCTCCACCAGTACGTTGGGCAGGCCATCGCGGTCGCCGTCGGCGGTAATGACGGAGGGACAGCAGAAAACGTCCGCCCAGGCATACGCTTCGCGCACCGCACGTTCCGCGGCCCAGCCGGCGAAATCCACCGTGTCCCCCACCCCCGCCTGCCAGGCATTTTCCTGTAAAACCTCACGCAGTGGGCCGTCGCCCACCACGTGCAGGTGAGACACGACACCGTCTTGCTTCAGACGCGCGCACGCCTCGATGAGCACGCCATAGCCCTTCTTCGCCACCAGCCGCCCCACCGCGACGATGCGCAACGGCTCATCGGGATAACGTTGGCGGTCGGAGGGCGGGACATCCAGCCAGGCGCGGGGCAGGCCGTGGTAGACGAGGTGAATCTTCTCAGCGTGGGCGGGATGAGCGGCGCGCAGGAAGTCGGCGTTGGCCGCGGTGCAGGTGACGACGGCGGCGGCGCGGGCAATTTTCTCCTCCAGCCGTTCCGCCTCCACGTAGAGATCGCGGGCATGCAGGCTGATAACCAGCGGATTATCACCGATAGCTTCCAGCGCCACGGTTGAGGGCTCCGAGCCAAAGTGCGCGACCACGGCGTCGTAATCGCCCAACCTTCGCCGCCAGCGCCGCGCCAGCGCACTCGTGCCCGTCACTTTGCGCAGCAGGCGCGCGACGGCGTTGGGCCAGCCGTAGGTGACGCCCTCCGCCCGCCCCTCCACCGGCGCGAAAAGGCTGAAGATGTCGAGCGCATGCCCGCGCGCGCGCAGCCCGGCAATCTCGCGCGCGATAAAGGTTTCCGACGCCTGCGGATACATGCCGACAAGATAGGCTAACCGCATGATAGAAAGGTTCGGTGAGATGTCGGGGGAGTCCTGCCGTGCGGGAGTCCAGACAGACATTCTGAAGGGCGAGACTCCGTCGAGCCGACGCCGGGTGGTAGTGATGGGATGACGTGACCAAACGGCGGCGACCTCTGGCTGGCGGGGGTGATGGGGTGAAACCCGTAACACGCGATGAAAGAATTCTGCCCTTACAGGGCGTGAGCGTTCTATCAATACCGGTTCCCAGGGCGCTGCCCTGGGCTATGGAATTGGCGGAAGTAAAGCATGGGGATATGCTGTCTCGCAAGGCATTCCATATTCTTCAAATTCTATAGCCCAGAGCAGCGCCCTGGGAATCGTATCCGAAAAGAACCCCCGCCCTGTAAGGGCACAATTCCATCTCGCTAGACGATAACCGCCAATAGCTTCTCGATTCCCATTCCTCACCATCCCAAACACCCGCTTGACAAACAAGCGTATTTGTGCTACACTCCCACCCGTACCGTGACAACCGCATACTGGAGGGCGAGACTCCGTCGAGCCGTATCCTGGAGGGCGAGACTCCGTCGAGCCGCGCGCGTAAGCATCGCCAACGCCTCCTCGCATACGCCTGCCCGTATACCCGGGGACAGTTGACGCCTGGCACTGCAAACCAACCGCAACTCCCCGCCCAAGCCCCCTTTCAGGGGCGTCGTTCGGTAGCGCGGCGCTTGAGGGCCGCGCGGATGGCCGGATGAAACCAATTACCCCCCGTTTTGCGATTTTGCACAAAAATAGGGGGTAACGGCGGGGGGTAACGGGGGGTAATCGCCCAATCGTGCTCGTGCTTGTAATCGTCATCGTCACTCGAAAAATCGCCCCCTCTGGAGGGCGAGACTCCCATGAAAAAGCAAACGTATTTCGAGTACGATTACGAGCACGAGCACGATTTGAGCAACTCACATCCGAATCAGCGTCTCTTCGGGGTTGGCCCAGGTGCGGGCGCGCTGGCGGTGGCGGCTGATGGCGAGAACGAGGCCGATGGCCAGGAGATTCGTGAGCAGGTTGCCGCCGTAGCTGACGAAGGGTAGCGGCACGCCGGTGACGGGGAGGAGTTTCAGGCACATGCCGATGTTGACGAGGACGTGGGCGGCGAGCATGGCGAAGACGCCGGCGGTGACCAACCGGCCAAAGGTGGTTTCCGCCTCCTCGGTGATGCTCAGCAGGCGCAGGAGAATGAAGAGATACAGGCCCATGAGCACGAGGAGTCCGGCGAAGCCGAACTCCTCGCCGATGCCGGCGAAGATGAAGTCGGTATCTTGTTCAGGCAGAAAGCCGCGCTGCGCCTGGGTGCCGCGCAGATAACCCTTGCCCCAGAACTCCCCGGCGCCGATAGCGATGAGCGCCTGCTGCTGGTGATACCCCTGGCCGGTGGGGTCGGCATTGAGGAAATCCAGCCGCTGTTTCTGATGGGGGAGGAAGAGATCATATTTCCAGGCGGCGGTGAAGCCGAGTATCACCAATGCGAGCACGGCGAAGATCATCCACCCACGCGCCTGCGATGCGAGCATGATGCCCAGCCAGATCATGCCATAGACGAACGCGGTGCCCATGTCCGGCTGCACCAGCACAAGCGCCAGCGGCACGCCGACAAAGAACAGGCCTTTGAAAAAGACGGGCAGTGTCTGCATCAATACGCTGGCGCGCGCCGCCAACCCGGCGAAGCTAAGGATGAGGCAGAGCTTGCCCAGTTCGGAGGGCTGGACCTTGAACAGGCCAAGGTCCAGCCACGAGCGCGCGCCATTCACCTCGCGCGCGAGGAAAAGGGTGGCGACGAGGAGGATGAGAAGGATGCCGTAGTATAGCCGAAAGTAGCGCGCCAGTCCGCGATAATCAATGAGCGCCATCACCCCCAGCCCAATGAGGCCGACCGCCGCCCAGATGAGCTGACGCAGCACCTTGCCGAACTCGTCGGTGACGTGCGACGCGCTGTAAATGGCCGGCAGCCCGATGGCCAGCAGCCCCAGCACCGCCAGCAGCAGCGCCAGGTCCGGATTGTAGGTGCGAGCAATGCGCATGGTGATGAGGAGAAGATTCGCCGCAGGCCGACGGTTCCCCTGCATGGGATCTTGGAGCCGGGTGCGCGTAACCCGCGATCAGTTAGGCCCGCTCACCCGTACTGCGGCGGGGCGATATCCGCCGACGACCCCGCGTCGCCGGGCGATGCACCCGTGCCATCGGTGCCGCGGCCATCGCCGGGCGCGGGGGCGACGCCGGTACCGCCTCCGGGCACGGCACTGCTGCCGGGGGCAGGCGCGCCGGGCTGACCCTGCGGGCCGGCAGGACCGGGCTCACCCTGTGGACCGGCCGGGGTCCCTGCGGCCCGGGCTGCGTCGGCACCACAATGGGCGGCTGCTGCGGCTGGGGCTGCGGTTGCGCGCTCATGGGCGCCCAGAAAAGAAGATAGGCGATCAACGCCATCGCGATCACCAGCAGCGTCACACCGATCACTGCCAGCCACGCATTCGACTCACGCTGTGACTCCGGATATGGCGTACTCATTGGCTGCCTCCGCCGATGGCATATCCGGCAGGCGGCGGAGATAGACGACAGGGAGGGACGGTTTTTGTGACAGGCGGGTGAAGCTCGCGAAGGCATCAGTGGTCAGTGGGGGCGTATGCGGAAAACAGTGCTTTGATATCGCGCTGGCACACTATTATGGTTGAGAGGGCGGCTAGGATAAAGTAAAAAGGCATTGGGAGAAGCACGATGATAAGCGTTTGTAACTCAGCGATTGCTTCAAAAACGCCGCCTCCATATGTCGCATCGAAAATGTGACGTATCCATCCTGCGCCAATAAGCGAGGCAAGGATAATAATCCAGGGAAGGCCGAGTATAAAACCCCATCTATGATATGGGCGCCGGCTTAGTTGGGCAATGATGCGCCAGTGGATAAGTGCGCCAAATAAGTAAAGAAGAAAGATCACTCCGACTGCGACTTCTATGTCCTTCATTTCCGCAGTTGAAATCGACAACATTATTATGATGGCGCCAAGCACGTAAACAACCGCCGGCACACCAAGTACGCCACACATCGCCCAGTGCAGGCCACGCAGCGGCCTGAGCAGGATAATGCTGTCTTGCCTCAGCACTGCTTCTGGTGATGGTGGTGTCGGTGGGACAAGCGCATCCGGTTTTGTTTCATCCATCAGACCTGCTCCTGTGGGTGCGGCCGGGGTTGCGGCACTCCGCTTTGCTGCGAGCCGCACTACCAATAACCGGGTATCAATGCGGTTAGTAGAATACCATACACTCCCTTACTGGTCACTCCGTCACCTCCACCACTTTTCCGGTATCCTCCTCACGGATCTGGACGCGGCGGATTTTGCCGCTGATGGTTTTGGGGAGTTCGGGGACGAACTCGATGATGCGCGGGTATTTGTAGGGGGCGGTGACGCGGCGGACGTGTTCCTGCAACTCGGCGATGAGGGTATCACCGGCGGTGGCTTTGATGACATGGCCGCGCTGCTCGTCGGGCACGCCGGTGATGGCGCATTCCATCACCGCCGGGTGTTCGAGGAGGGCGCTCTCCACCTCAAAGGGGCCGACGCGGTAGCCGGAGGTTTTGATAAGGTCGTCGGCGCGGCCTACGAACCAGAGGTAACCTTCCTCATCCTGCCAGGCGAGGTCGCCGGTGTAATAGAGGCTGCCGCGCAGCACGCTGGCGGTGAGCGCGGGGTCGCGATAGTAGCCGTTGAACATGCCCCGCGGCTTGCCGCGGTCCACGCGGATGGCGATCTGCCCTTCCTCGCCGACCTCCAGCGGGATGCCGTCATCATCCACGATGACGATGTCGTATCCCGGCGATGGCCTGCCCATCGAGCCGGGTTTCGGCTCCATCCACGGCCAGGTCCCCACCTGGATGACTGTCTCCGTCTGTCCGAAGCCCTCGTAAATCTTCAGCCCGGTGGCCTTCAGAAAGGCGTGATAGACCTCCGGGTTCAGCGGCTCGCCCGCCACCACGCAGTAGCGCAGCGCGGAGAGATCGTATGCCGACAGGTCTTCTTTGATGAGGAAGCGGTAGACGGTGGGCGGCGCGCAGAAGGTGGTGACGCGGTATTTCGAGATCACCATCATGATGTCTTTCGGGTTGAACCGCTCGAAGTCATACACCATAATCGCCGTGCCGCTGAGCCATTGGCCGTAGATCTTCCCCCAGGCGGCCTTCGCCCAGCCGGTGTCGGAGAGGGTGAGGTGCAGGCCGTCCTCGGTGACGTTCTGCCAGAAACGCGCGGTGAGGATGTGGCCGAGGGGATACGCGAAATCGTGCTGCACCATCTTCGGCATGCCGGTGGTGCCGGAGGTGAAGTACAGCAGCATCGTGTCGCGTTCGGGGTCGATGGCGG
>JAKIYB010000118.1:0-5687 GCA_022708765.1 Armatimonadota bacterium
CGCCGTTCGCCGTCCATACCGGAATGGCCGCCTGCGCTTCCGCCTTCAGTGTATTTTCCGTCACGTCGCTCATCAGCGCCAGCATATCCACGCTGCCATAGGCTTCGGAGTTGGCCGGAAGCAGACTGCCGTCCAGGTAGACGAGGTTCACTTTCCCGCTGGTCGTGCCGCCGCGCGGAAGCGGGCGATGGCCGTATCCGCCATACATGCCGGGGGAGGCGGAAGTGTCCCACGGTCGCGGAACCGAATATTCCGGCACGGTAATGACCTGGCCGTTGACGTAACTCAAAGACGAGCCGGTACCGCCGACGACGACCAGCAGGCGGTCGGTGCCGTAGAGCTCTTCACAGCGTCGAAACGCTGCACTTACCGGTCCGGCGCCAGTGGGGGTGAAGCGTATTTCGAACTCGCGGGTGAAGGCGCGGGGGACGACATACAAGGTGTAGGTTTGCCGCGCGCCTTTCGGGATGGTGACGCGCATCCGGTACTGGTCAGGCAGCGCGCCGGTGCTGTTCGGCGCCAGAACGCGGAAATCGCCACTGGTGGTGTCGCCGGTGTTTGTCACCCGCACGAGAATCGGCACCACCGTGCGCGGGCGATAAAAGCCGTTGAAGCCGACGCTCTTCACGTCGAGGGTAATGCGGGCGCAGGCCAGACTCATGCCAAGGAGGAGGACAGCCAGGGTCAACAGCAACCGTTCGTGACGCATCCAAGCGCTCCCTTCCGTCGCGAGTGGGGGACTACCTATACCGAGAATTATACGAGGATGCCAAGCTGGCGTAAAGAGGCATGCTTCCCATTCGTCATCTTCAGCAAATTTCATCCGGTCTTCGGACGGTACCGTTTCACGGTTCCCGCGCGGACGGTTGCGACGCTCCCGCAGTGATCATCACGATGGCAGCGCCGGCTACCAGCGCAAAGGCGACCGCCGGCAGCGCCAGCACAAACGATGGATACAGGCGGCCCAGCAGCAGCGCCGCCGCCGTCAGGCTATGCGCAAGCATGGGCGCAAGGAGCGAGTGCCCCAGGCGCAGCGCCGCGGCGTATCCGAGGCTGGCGATGAAAAGGAAGGCCAGCCACGGTTCGCCGGGATGGGCGGTGACATACAGGAAAGCGGAGAGAAGGAAAGCCCAGAACGGTTGCCAGGTCCGCTGCAACCCGCCGAAGATTGTGCCGCGGAAGAGCGGCTCTTCCACGAGCGGTATAAGGATTGTCAGCAGCAGCCAGTCTGTCAGGCGCGGCGGGGTGGGCGGCGGCAGCGGCAGATAGTTTCCGGTGTGCAGCAGGGCACGCAGCCAGGCCAGGGCGACGACCGCCAGCAGCAGCCCCCACCCAAACCCGACAAGGATGCCGCGGCGACCGGGCCATACCCAGCCGGCCTGAGCAAGAGAGACACGTCCCCACCACATGACCAACGGCGTGACGACGACGATGACGGCGAGGAAGAGCAAGGTGGGTAAGAGTGGGACGGGAATGGGGGACATAACGCGTTACCGCTGACCCGCGAGGAAGGTAACGGCCCGCAGCGTGGTCGCCCACACCTGTGCCGCCCACGACGGTACCCCCGCGTAACCGTGAATAAGAATAGCCAGCAGCAGGCCGTGAACTGTCAACGCCAGCGCCGGCACCGCGATGAAGGAATAGAGCAGTCCACGCGAGGCCAGGTCGGGCTGGCGGGGTGAGAGTTCACGGTAGCCGCTGAACAGGTGATACCCGAAGGATACGCCTATCCAGAAGTCATACCACCATAAAGGCCCGTGCAGGAACGGCCGGATGAGGACGAGGATGGCGGTGAAGGTGGGCAGCACATACGGCGCGAAGCCAATCATGTCATTGCCAAAGACACCGCCGAAGCCATTCAAGAAGATCACGTGGCCGTTGTCGCGCTTCACGGAGAAGTTTGTCACCCGCCGAAAGTAGAGCCAGGCCACCAGCGCGTGGGTCAACTCGTGCTCGAACACCTCGAAGCCGGGGATGCGCCGCAGCAGGATGAAATACAGCGCCGTACCCGCCGCCAGCCCGGCGATAATCGGCCACCAGCCGAAGCCGCCCGCCGTGGTCAGCACAACCCACAACGCGCCAGCGACTCCCGGCAGCAGCGCTAAAAAGCCAAGTCCCAGCACCAGACGCAACAGAAAGGCCACCATGATAGGGAATGGTAGCACAGCAGTCGAAGGCTGGCAATGCAGGATGGTTACCTTGACCGCGTACCCTCCTTTCCGTCACAATAGCGCTATGGCGAAGCGTGCATATTTACTGGATATGGATGGGGTGCTGGTGCGGGGCAATACGCCCGTTCCCGGAGCGCAGGAGTTCATCACGCGCCTGACGGAGCGAGGGATTCCCTTCCTCATCATCACCAACAACCCATTCTATACACCGCGCGACTTGCAGCACCGCCTCTCCACGCAGGGATTGCAGGTCTCCGAACAGCACATCTACACCGCCGCCATGGCCACCGCGCAGTTTCTCGCCCATCAGCGGCCCGGCGGTACCGCCTTCGTCATCGGCGAGGCGGGACTGACCAGCGCGCTGCACGACGTCGGCTACATCATCACCAGCGTCAACCCCGATTACGTGGTGCTTGGCGAGACGTTCGCCTACAACTTTGAGCAGGTCACCCAGGCGGTACGGCTGGTCGCCGCCGGCGCGCGCTTCATCGCCACCAACCCGGACGTCTCCGGCCCCGCCGAGCAGGGCATCGTCCCCGCCTGCGGCGCCATGGCCGCCCTTATTGAGAAAGCGACCGGCATTGCCCCCTACTTCATCGGCAAACCCAATCCGCTGATGATGCGCAGCGCCCTCAACTACCTGAACGTTCACTCAGAGGAAACGACGATGGTGGGCGATCGCATGGATACCGACATCATCTCCGGCATCGAAGCCGGCATGGAGACGATTCTCGTACTTACCGGCATCACGCGCCAGGAAGACATCGAGCGTTTCTCCTACCGACCCACGCGCGTGGTGGCGTCGGTGGCGGCGATTGAACTGGAGTGATCGCTGAAAAAAGACCCCGCTCATCGGGACGGCCGATGAGCGGGGCTATTCCCTTCCATTGGATTGCTCCGCTGGTCGGGTTGCAGGAACTACCTCGGGGCCGCGAACACCTCCCGAATTTCCGTGTGATCTCTCACACAGCGTGGATGCGGCGCTTTCGCTTTCCACTTCGTAGCTCCAACAACGTGATGATACCATGCTACCTTTCCCGCGCAACCTCCGAAAGGCGCGAGTTTTGGTTGCCTGTCGGAAAAGGTAGACAGACGCGGCGGTCGAAAAGCTATTTATCATCTCTGAACCGGAAATTGATTATGACTACTCCGAACCTCGTTCCCAACATCGCCATCGTCACCGGCGCGTCCCGTGGAATCGGCCGCGCCATCGCCGTCGCCCTGGCCGCGTCAGGCGCGCACGTCGCCATCACGTATCGTGAACAGGCGGAGATGGCGGCGGATGCCGTGCGCGAGATCGAAAGCGCAGGCGGCGGCGCCGCCGCATATCAACTCGACGTGCGTGACGCTAGACGGGTGAAGGAGGTAGTGGAGACTATCGGAAAAGAACTCGGTCCAGTCTCCATTCTGGTGAACAATGCTGGACTGGTGCGCGACAACTACCTGCGCTTCATGGCAATGGAGGAGTGGAGCGATGTGCTGGAGACGCACCTGAATGGCGCGTTCCTCTGCTCCAAGGCGGTGCTGGCGGGCATGCAGCGCTTGCGCTGGGGGCGCATTATCAACATCAGCTCTGACGCGGCGTTCGTTGGCGACGTGCGCCGCGCGAATTACTCTACCGCCAAGGCTGGTCTGCTCGGTTTCACCCGCGCTCTTGCCCGCGAAGTCGCCCCGCAAGGCATCACCGTCAATGCGATCTGCCCCGGCATGATTGAGACGGAGATGACCGCCGAGATGGAAGACGCCCGTCGCCAGGGGCTGCTGCGCGGTATCCCCGCCGGCCGCTTCGGCACTCCCGAAGACGTCGCGGCCCTCGCCGCCTTCCTCGCTTCCCCCGCGGCGGCTTACATCACCGGGCAGGCCATTTCGGTTGACGGTGGACTGCATATGGGGTAAAAGAACTGCAGAGCCATACCTGACCATGTAACAGATGATCTGGTCAGTCTGGAAGCCTCATTTTCCCTGTGTCGTTGTGTCACAGAGGCGTATGATGTTGATTGATATCCATGCGCATATTGGCCGTATTCGCCCTCATCCCGATGCCACGCTCGATGTGGATGATTTGATCCGTATAATGGATGCCTGGGGCATTGACCGGGCCTGTGTATTGGCGTTAGGCGACCATGCGAATCCGCATTATCGGGATAATGACAGCGAATGTGTGCTGGCCGCCTGTCGAAAGTTTCCAGAGCGATTGGTACCGTTCGGCCTGGTCGTGCCGGCAATGTCAAGCGACCAACCGATGGATTATCGGCGCAAGCTGGCAGAGCTGAAGTCACGCGGGTGCCGGGGCGTGGGTGAATTTCTTCCAGACATGCCGTTCGACGCGCCGGCATGTCTGGAGGTGTATCAGGTCGCCGGTGAATTAGGCCTGCCCGTGCTGTTCGATTTACATGATGTCGCGGGTGAATACGGCCTGCGCGACGCGCCAGGTTTGCCCGGTCTTGAATACGCTGTGCAACACTGCCCGGAGACCAGCTTCATCGGGCATGGCCCATCCTTTTGGGCCGAGATTTCCGGCGATGTAACACCGGACAGGCGGGCGGGATATCCCTATCCCGATGGGCCCATCACGCCAGGCGGCGCTGTCCCGCGTTTGCTCTCTACCTATCCAAACCTGTGGGCCGATCTTTCCGCTGGCAGTGGATACCACGCGCTCACGCGCGATCCCAGCGCGGCTCTGGATTTTGTGCGCACGTTTCAATACCGACTGCTGTTTGGCACGGATTCATGCCGGCGGTACTCCGTCGAACCCGTTTCACCGATTCGCGAACTTCTGCGGCACTGGCGCGAGCACGGTCTGCTGGACGACGCCATCTGCTCTAACGTCGAGAGCGCGAATGCCGCACGACTGCTCGGGTTGTAAAATTGTCTACTACTGCTCGTGGAATCCTTGATGTGGCTGATCACCACTTCTTAAACACAAAGAACACCGCTGCCAGGATGAGGGCGAAGCCGACCAGGTAGTTCCACTTGAACGATTCCTTGAGGAAGAGGACCGAGAAGACGGCGAAGACGACGAGGGTGATGACTTCCTGTATCGTTTTCAGTTGGGCGGCGGTGAACTGGCTATGGCCCAGGCGGTTAGCCGGCACCTGCAGACAATATTCGAAGAGGGCGATGCCCCAGCAGATAAAGATAACGATCCACAGCGGCTTGTCTTTGAACTTCAGGTGTCCGTACCAGGCGAAGGTCATGAAGATATTGGACATGGTCAGCAGCAGGATGGTTCTCATGGCGCCGTGATGATATCCTCTTCGCGGAAGATGGACAAGAGCACTTCCGCCGCGCCGTGGCGTTCGCGGTCGTGCACAGCGTAGATGGCGCCGTCCGCACCGAGCGCGGCGTCCGGATAGCTCACCTGTTCACGGTCTTCCAGCAGCAGCGGGGCGCTCCAGGTTTTCCCCTCATCTTCCAACAGTTGCGCGGTGATGCCGGTGCGGGCGGCGGGGTCGGCGTTATTCAGCAGCAGCCAGCGACCGCTGGGCAGCGCGCGAATATGGAAGCGTGAGCCGG
>JAKIYB010000118.1:5764-10270 GCA_022708765.1 Armatimonadota bacterium
CCGCCGCCGGTACGGATATACATCGCCAGGCTGCCGTCGCGGCGTTCGACGATCATGTTCTCCAGCGCCCAGGCGGGGGCGTCCACCGCGCCGCACAGCTCCCAGCTATCGCCGCAATCCGTGGAGATGCCCACGCCCTGAAGGTTGTTTCCGGTCCACCACGTGTGCGGGTCGTCGTTACTCCAGGTGACGGGCATCAGCCATTCGCCGGTGGTCAGCACCGTGGGCTTATTCATGCGCGCGCAGAAAGGCACATCATAGCCCAACCGCCGCGGGCGCGACCAGGAAGGGGAGGGGGCGTCGGGATCGTCGCAGCAGCGGGCGTAGACGCCGTGCTTGCCGGTCTGGTTATTCCCCTGATTGTAGATGAGCCACAGCACGCCGCGCGGATCGAGCCAGAGGGTCGGATCATACGTGCGATTGTTATCTGCCGGCCAGGTCATGCGCGCCGGGGGCGTAAACGTGCTCCCGCCGTCATCGCTGACGCACAACCACACCTGGTTGTCCGGGTGCGGCTCTTTGTCCCCGCCTGAAAACCAGGTCAGATACAGCCGCCCATTTGGTGTCACCTCGACGCCGGGGATACCGAGCCATGCTTCGCCAATGCCGGCCGCCGTAGCCACCACGATCTTTGTCTTCATCGCAACTCTTTTACTCCAACGCAATATTTCATGCTTCAGGGCGCTCTATCGTAAGAACGGATTACACCGCCGTTCCACCCCGATTGTCGTTGCCGGGCCGTGGGCGGGGTAGACGCGGGTGGCATCACCGCGCGGGAAAAGTTTATCGCTGATAGACTGGCGCTCTTCGTCATACGCTTCCAGAAACGTCGTGCCGCCGATGGCGCCGGCGAAGAGGGTGTCGCCGCTGAATATGGCATCGTCGGCCGCGAAGCACAGGCAGCCGGGCGTATGGCCCGGGGTGTGCAGCGCCTGCCAGCGCACGGAGCCGCACAGGATTTCATCGTCGCCGGTCAGACGCACGTCAGGCTGCGCCGGCAGCAGGTGGACGTCCGCCGCATGGGCATAGACCGGTGCGGGCATGCGCGCCAGCATCTCCCGCAGGCCTTCGGTATGGTCCCAATGGCCGTGGGTGAGCGCGATGGCATGCACCACCAGCCCCAACGTGCCCAGCGTCTCGCTGATGGCCTCGTCCCACCCGCCGGGGTCTATGAATAGCGCGTCGCGGTCGCCGTCGCGCCAGGCAAGGTACCCGCGAATAGGATAACGGCCCAGGATGAACGACCGCACATGGAGTGTCATTACCGTATCGCTCCATTCCAGGTTCGCGCCGGCAAGGTCAGCACCTTCCAGATTGGCGCGCTCCAGGATGGCGCCGCTGAGATCGGCATCCCGCAGGTCGGCGCCGCGCAGGTCCGCCTCACGGAAGACGGCTTTGCGCAGGTTGGCCAGGTGGAAACGCGCGCCGGTGAGCGTCGCCGCGCTGAAGCGTGCCGCTTCGGCGTTGACTTCCGCGAAATCCGCACCGTCGAGAAAGGCGCCGACGAAGTTCGCGTTGAGCAGCAACGCTCGCACCAGCGACAGGTGTCCCCCGCGCGCACCGACGAAGACGGTCCACGAGCAATCACAACCATCCAGTTTCGCTTCGGACAGGTCGGCGCCGGTGAACCAGGTTTCATTCAAGGTTGACTGCGCGATCAGCGTTTGCCGCAGCGACACGCCGGTACAATCGGCGCGCAGCATCTCCACGTCGCGCAGCTCCGCGCACTCCCAGACGGCACCAGGAAAGTGCGCGTCATCCAGGCAGGCGTGCAGCCAGCGTGTCGCGGTGAGTACCGCCCCGCCCGCCTGCAGTTCGGCGCCGTAAAGGGTGTCGCAGGACACGCCGCGCAGGCTGGCGCCATGCAGATTCGCCCCCGTCAGCCGGCATTCGGTGAGGAACGCGCCGTCGAGACAGGCGCCGGCCAGCGTGGCGTAGGAGAGATTCGCCTGCAGCAGCACCGCCTTGCGCAGATCCAGCCGCGCGAGGTTCGCGCCGATGGCATCGCTAAGGCGTTCGGTTATCCCCGCGAGATACGCGGCGGGATCAGGCAGGTGCTGGCGGCAATACTCGGCCGTGTAAAGCGCCGGCAAACGGCATTCTTCCACGCGGCAGAGCATAGGTGAGGTATCCATGCCGTTACCTTCGCCCGCACGGCGGAAATTCCTGCCGGCTCGCGCGGTGGTTACCCCGCGTTAGCCCCCGGCGACTATCCCCTGTTTTTGTGCATTTTCGCAAAATGGGTCAATGCATTCCGCGCCCCCCGTCTGGCCCTAAAGAGCCTGGCTACCGAGCGGCGCCCTCTGCAAGGGGGCTTGGGCAGAGAACTCCGGTCGGTTGCAGAAAATAAAATAAAGGACGGGTATCGTCGCTGTTGCGTCGTGCGTTGCGTTGCGACCCACCCCTCTTTCGGGTATGATGGCAGCAATCGTTATGTCGTCATCACCTTTTATACTAGTATCGCCGCCGGGTTTTCAGCACTACGACTGCGTGGGGTGCGGGGCGTGTTGCCGTGGGCGGTTTGCCATTGGCGTGACGCCGGAAGAGTATGCGCGTATCTCGGCACAGGGGTGGGAGGCGGACTCGGCGCTGGCGGGCAAGACGCTTTTCCTGCCGCAGGGCGACCACTTTGTGACCGCGTATGACGCGCAGGGAGCGTGTGTCTTTCTCGACGAGCGCGGATTGTGCCGCATTCATGCAAAATTTGGCGAGGCGGCTAAGCCGCTGGCGTGCCGGCTATACCCCTTCCGCTTCATTCCTGCCGGGCGGCAGGCGCGAGTAAGCATCCGCTTTGACTGTCCCGAGTCGGCATGCAACCGCGGACGGCCGCTGACCGCGCACCTGCCGGCGTTGCGCGCGCTGCTGCCATTGGCGCTGCCGCCGGCGGCGCTGGACCTGCCGGCGCCGCCGCTCCTCGGCCGGGTGGCTGTCTCCTGGGAATGGCTCACGCGGATTATCGAAGCCGTGGATGGATTGCTTTGCACAAAATCGCTGGATGCCACCCGTCGCGTGGCAGGATGTGTAAACTATTCCGCGCTACTGCGCAATCCTCGTCTCACCGAACTGGACGACCGCGCTTTCACGGATTTGCTGACAAAGGTGGCGGTGAAGGTGACAGACGCGGCGAAGGAAGACGGCCTGTGCCGGAAAGCGCCGCCCGGCATGGCTCGGATGGCCTTCCGGCAACTGGCCGGCGTATACGCCCGCGTGGATTATCGCGGAGCACCGGCGAACCTGTCACAGCGTTTCTCTACCGCTTTGCGCCTGCTCACCGGCAGCGGCATGGTGCCGGCCATTCAGCCGGACTTTCCCGCCGTGCCTTTCGCCGCGCTGGAAGAATCGTTTGGCATTCCTGACGCGGACGCCACAGAGCCGATCATACGGTATCTGCGCACTCGCCTGCTCTCCATGGGCTTCTTCGGCACGGCCTTTTACGGGCGCGCGTTTCTCGACGGCCTGGATGCACTGCTCTTCAGCTATCCGCTGCTCCTCTGGTTCACCCGCCTGTTCAGCGCGGGCCGGGGGCTCTCGACGATTGACCGTACCGCCGCCGAGCGCACGGTGGAGATCGTGGACCACCAGCACGGCGTCAATCCCATCCTGGACCTTCCTTCAGAGCGCAGCCGCATACGCTTCCTCTGCGAGCGGACGATATTGCGGTCGCTGTTGGTGTGGTATGGGAGTTAGGGATTATCGAGGTAACAGCGTTTTGTATTACGATTACGATGGCGACGACGATTAGGGAGGAACCCACTGCCTGCATCGCGAAATAACCTCCATCCCAGACATTTCAGGAGCACTAGATCATGGCGAAGAAGTTAAAATACGGATTGATCGGCTGCGGTGGCTGCGGGGTGGGGAAGCATCTGGCTTCGTATGCGAAGTATACCGATGACGTAGAACTGCATGCGGTCTACGATTTTGAGCCCGCGAAGGCCGCGGCGGCCGCCGAGAAGTATGGCGTACCGCACGTCTTCGACACCTACGAAGCGATGCTGGCGGACCCTAAGCTGGATATCGTCTCGGTCGTGACGCCGAACGCGTTGCATGCGCCCATTACCATCGCCGCGCTGCGGGCGGGCAAGCACGTCCACGTGGAGAAGCCCATCGCCCTCAATGCCGATGAAGCGCGCGCTATCGTGGCGGCGAAGGACGCGGCGGGCAAGCTGGTGATGGTGGCGCTGAACAATCGCTTCAGCGAGGTGAGCCAGTTCATCAAGCGCTATGTGGACGACGGCCATCTGGGCGAGATTTACCATGCGCGCTGCGGCTGGCGGCGCCGGCGCGGCATCCCCGGGCGCGGCGGGTGGTTCACCACCAAGGCACTGTCCGGCGGCGGACCGGTGATTGACCTGGGTGTGCATTTCTTCGATCTCACCCTCTTCTTCATGGGCTTTCCGGCTCCCATGTCGGTGTCCGCGTCTACGTACTGCAAATTCGCCAACGCGCCAACCGGCGGCGCCGGTACCTTCGCGGCAGCCAATGCGGCGGGCACCTTTGACGTGG
>JAKIYB010000119.1:0-1351 GCA_022708765.1 Armatimonadota bacterium
TGTAAGCGGCACCGTCGCGACCGAAGTCATAGGTGAGGCGCACCTTGCTGTTGTGGTCCAGCGTGACGATGCGCTCCGTCGCGTCTACCGCCGTCAGCTTCGCGCGGACGGACATCCACAACGTCATGAAGAGCACTTCCACGTCCGCCAGGTTGTGCCAATCGGGGGAGATGTCGCCTTCGGCGTAGCCGAAGCGGTCGGCGCCCTTGCGCACCGTCTCGCCCCAGGTGCCCTCAAAGTTGGCGTCGTAGACAGTGGCGATGCGATATTCCCCGGTCTTCGGCAGGCGCGGACGATAGCGCCGCCCGCCATTCACCCAGAGCTGGCTGAACGTCCATGCTCCCGCCGTTGCCTCCGGCAGCTCCGCTACCCAGGCCGTGCGCCCATGCACCGCCTCTACCCGCCAGCCGGTGATGCGCCGCCCACCGCTGATGACCGGCGTCTCCCCGGGATACGCGGCATACACGACCGGCAGTCCATGCGCCTGGTAGCTGTTATAATTGCTCACCTCCGCCTGGCCGGAATCCTCCGCCGTGAAGACCAGCGGTTCCGTCAATTCGTACCGCCACCGGCTCTCCCCACGCCGGCTCGCGCGGCACTGCCCGCACCGCCTGACGCGCGGCGGCGACGGTGGCAAACGGGCCATCCGTGCCGTCGGCATTCGGCTCCGGCAGCAAGCCAGACCAGGCATCATTCCCATTGGGGGAGATATAGAAAGGCATGATATGGTTTCTCCTTGTTCAGCAGGCGTCTGAGTGAACGATGCAAGGAACTATGCCCGCCCGGCCGTAAACAGCCGGGCTACCGAGCGACGCCCCCTGGAAGGGGGCTTGAGCAGGCCAATCGTCAGGGCGCGACATGCGGTTGCCGAAGCCACCGCCATACGCTGCTTATAAAACTAATCACTCCTTCCGTCACTTGCAGCATGCTCCAGTAGACACCGAGCGGAATGAGCAACACAACACCGGTGGTGACTCCATACGCCAGCCCGCGCGAGACCGGTTGCTTCCAGATAACCGCATACAACAGTCCCATGATACTTACCTCAACAAAGAGGAGCAGCAAAGCGGCGGTAAGCTGCACCGCGATACGCCCACGGCCCGCACCCCGGCTTACCAATTCGCTGATGGATGTCACTGGCCACAGTACAACGAGCACGGTGATGACAGCGACGACAAGTAGAATCAGCAACCAGAACGGCAGGGCGACAGGACTGCCAACCGGCTTATTGGCGATGACCGCCCACACCAGCAACCCAAAGTAGGCCAATACCGTCAGGATGCCACATCCAATGACCACCGCTCCCGCAGCGATGGCATGCCTTATGATGTATCGCAATATTGCGACCCAC
>JAKIYB010000119.1:1432-10266 GCA_022708765.1 Armatimonadota bacterium
CGCCCGGCCGTAAACAGCCGGGCTACCGAGCTACGCCCCCTGGAAGGGGGCTGTACCGGATCAATCGCCAGCTTTCCGTATGTCCGAAAACGACGGCATCCGATTGTCTCTCCCTGTTCCGAACTATCCGCCCAAGCCCCCTTCCAGGGGGCGCCGCTCGGCAGCTCGGTGCTTTAGGGCCGAGTGGGCTATTGGCTACAACCCCACCGCCACAATATGCTTCACCCGCCCGACCTGGCCATCCGTCAGGCGCACTTTGATGCCGTGGGGATGGAATTTCGAGGGGGTGAGGATGTCTCTCACCACGCCGCGGGTGAGGGCGCCGGTGGGCTGGTCGGCTTTGAGGACGATGTCTACGGTCATACCCGGTGTGATATCAGCGCGTTGACGGCCATCCATGAGGAGTAACGTTCGGGCAAGCACGGCGTTCTCCTGCCGTGTCGCGCTTTCCGGCCCCCTGATTTGCGCGAGATACCTACAATACTCGCAACAGGAGGCAACTATGCGCTGGATATTGCTGGTTTTTTGCGTGAGCGTCGTGCCGTGGCTGGTTGGCTGCGCGGGAGCGGCGAGCAGCTACGCGGAGCGGGAAATCGAGCGACGGGCGGCGGAATATATCGGCCCGGCGGACCGCTACGACGCCGACGTGCGCGGGCTCACCACCTCATCGGCGCGGCAAGTGACGCTGGTGGGGACGAACGTGCGCCCGCGCCCGAATCTGGTGCTCGACACCCTCACCCTTGACCTGCGCGGAGTGCAGTATCGGCGCGACCCCTTCGCGGTGACGCGGGTGGAGGACGCCGCCTTCGCCATGCGGGTGTCGGAAGCGGCGGTGAACGCGTTCCTGCGGGCGCAGGGGCGCACCGGCAACGCGCTGCTCAGCAACGCTCAGGTGGCTTTCCTGCCGAACGAGGTGCGGGTGGCGGCGGATATGCGCGTAGCGGGCGAGACAATCCACGTCACCACCGCCGGCGCCTTCCAGGCGCAGGGGACACAGGTGCAGTATGTCCCGCAACGGCTGGCGGTAGCCGGCCTACCGGTGCCGGCGACTATCCTGCCGCAGTTCGCCGCGCTCATCAATCCCGCCGCCGACCTGGGCGGCCTGCGCTTCACCCCGCGCATCCAGACGATCACGGTCGAGAGCGGCGCCGTCGCTCTGTCCGGGCAGGCGGACGTGAGCGCGATTACCGCGCGGTAGTATTCAAAATGCTCCCTCCACTGGCGGCAGCGGATCTATCGTCGCCGACATGCGGTCGCAGAGGCGGGTGAGGAGTTCCGCTTTGGCCCGGGTATAATTCGGATCGTCCCAGCGGTTCACCACTTCGCCGGGGTCGTCGTCGAGGTCGTAGAGTTCGCCGGTGCCCAGGTTGTGCGCCACGGTGAGGGCATACTCGGCGGTGCGCAGGTGAGTGGCGTAGGCGCCGCCGTGCATGCGATAGCCGTTAGGGATAGCCTGGTAGTACTCGCTGTAGATATCCTCGCGGTGTGAGCCGTCCGACGCGCCGGTAAGCCGGGGCCACAGCGAGCGCCCCTGCATGCCCGCGTAAACCGGCAGCCCCGCCGCCTCCAGCACGGTAGGCGCCAGGTCGGTCAACTCGACAAATTGTGGACCGATTTGCCCGCCGGGAATGCACACCGGACAGTGGAGGAGAAGCGGCACGCGAATCATCTCCGGATAGAAGTAACACCCCTGGAAGTAAATGCCGTGGTCGCCCAGCATCTCCCCGTGGTCGGCGTGGAAGAGGATGAGGGTGTTGTCCAGTTGGCCGGTGGCGCGCAGCGCGTCCAATACGCGGCCAATCTGATAATCCACGTGCGCGATTTTTGCCCAGTAAGCGGCGCGGATCAGCCGGTGGTCGCGGTCACTCATGCGCTCGGCGGCGAAGTAACCGCTGCCCCCACCCCACACTCCGGCGCGGTCGGTGCGTTGGAAAGCGGGCTTGGCATCCAGTTCGCCGGGGGTGTAGCGCGGCAGCGGAATCTCCTCCAGCCGGTCAAGCAGCGGTTGGAGAAACTCCCACGGCGGATCGAACGGCTCGTGCGGGTCTTCAAAGCCGCAGGTGAAGAACCAGGGACGGTCCAGCCCCGCTCCGGTCTGAATGAAATTGATGGCCCGCTGCGCCGTCCACCCGGCATTGCTCGTCTCCGGCGGCATGCCGAAGGAGATATACGGCGAATCCTCCACCGGCGCGCGTGCGAAGGTCACCCCCTGCTCCGCCAACCACGCGGTGTAGGCATTCACCGGCGGGCCGGGGGGATGCAGCGACCAGTCCATCACCACGTAGCCGTCGTCAATGCGGCGCTCGCACCAATGGGTGACGCGCGGGTCGCCCGGCGCCAGATGCAGCTTGCCGCCATGCCCGCACAGGTAGCCGGCGTCCGCCAGCAGGCGAGAAATCAGTCGCTCGTCCGCAGGAATCGCCTGTCCGTTGCGATTCAGCCGCGTGGTGCGCGGGTAGCGCCCGGTGAGGAAACTCGCGCGGCTGGGCGAGCAGATGGGCGACTGCGCATACGCGCCCTCGCAGCGCACCCCGCCCACCGCCAGCGCGTCCAGGTGCGGCGTCGGCACGAAGGGATTGCCATAACAGCCCAGCGTATCCCAGCGCTGGCGGTCGGTGGTGATCCAGAGGATATTCAACGGCGTGGTGGTCTCCGGCATGACGACGTTCCTTTCGAGGGGCGGTCTACCGCTCGCTCTACTATAGCACACCCCGTGCTTCTTGCCAGCTTTGCGCCGAAATGCTACTGTAGGCGTCAGGATTACACCCATGCTCACCGACAACATTCTCGACCTTATTGGCAACACCCCACTGTTGCGCCTGCGCGGCGAGCGCATCGTCGCCAAGGCGGAGTTTCTGAATCCCGGCGGCAGCATCAAGGACCGCGTGGCGAAGGCGATGCTGGAGGGCGCGCGGCGCGACGGCAAGCTGCGGCCGGACAGCATTATCGTGGAGCCGACCAGCGGCAACACCGGCATCGGCGTGGCGCTGGTGGGAAGGTTGATGGGCTACCCGGTGCGCATTGTCATGCCGGAAGGGATGAGCGAGGAGCGAAAAAAAATCATCCGCGCGCTGGGCGCCGAATTGGTGCTCACCCCGGATGAGGAGAGCATTGGCGGCGCGGTGGCGCGCGTGCGCCGCATGGCGGCGGAAGACCCGCGCGTCTTCGTGCCGCAGCAGTTCGAGAATCCGGAAAATCCCCGCGTGCACTACACCAGCACCGCCGTCGAATTGTGGGAGCAGACGGGGGGTGAGGTTGACTGCTTCGTGGCCGGCATCGGCAGCGGCGGCACGTTGCAGGGCGTGGGCGCCTTCCTGAAAGAACGCAATCCCGACATCCACATCGTCGCCGTGGAGCCGAAAAACGTCTCCGCCCTCCTCGGCCACGAACCCGGCCTGCACCAGATTCAGGGCATCGGCGACGGCTTCATCCCCGCCATCCTGAACACCCGTCTCATTGACGATATTATCGAGGTGACCGATGAGGACGCCATCGAGACCACCCGCCAACTCGGTCGCGATCTCGGCCTGCTCGTTGGCATCTCCTCCGGCGCCAACGTCTGGGCCTGCCGCCAACTGCTGCCCAAAATCACCGGCACCATCGCCACCGTGCTGCCCGACCGCGCGGAACGGTACTTCAGCACGGCGCTGCTGTGAGTTGATGCTCCCTGCAGGAATCACTCCCGTCCCCCGCGAATCTTCTCCATACAGGATGCTCTCGGAGGACGACCATGCAAGTGACCTGTCCATCATGCCACCGCGTCATTCCGGCGGAAGATGTGAACGTGAAAGATGCCATCGCCAAGTGCACGGCCTGCAATGAGATCTTCAGCTTCGCGCATCTGCTGCCATCCACCGCGCCGACGGCGCCGCTGCCCCCCTCCACGCCGCCGCCCTCACAGGGGGTAACGGTGACGCCTGCCGCCGGCGGCATTCTCGGCGGCATCGTCGAGCACGTGCGCGGGTACTTTCAGCCGATGGTGAAGAGCGAGGTGGAGATGCCGCGCGGCTTCGCGATGAACCGCTCCGCCGGCGACCTGGTCATCACCCGCCGCTGGATCTCTTGCGGGGTGATCCCGCTACTACTCTTCAGCCTCTTTTGGAACGGCATCGTCTTCACGTTCTACGGGGTCATCATCACCGGGCTGATACAGGGAAGCGTGCCATGGTTTGTCGCGCTCTTCCCCAGTCTTCATCTTGCCGTCGGGATCTACATTGGCTACACCGCGCTGGCCGGCTTGCTCAACACCACCGAGTTCCGCCTCTCCAACTACACGCTTAGCGTGCGGCACTACCCGTTGTGGTGGCCCGGCGGCCGCACTATCGGCACCGAGGGGATTGACCAGCTCTTCTGCGAGGAGCGACGCGGGCGCAAGGGCTCGCGCTCCTACACGGTGGGGGTGCAGTTAAAAAGCGGCGAGCGCCTCACCCTCGTCACCAACTTCGAGCAACCCAACCAGGCGCGTTTCGTGGAGCAGGAGATCGAACGCTTTCTGGGCATTCAGGACCGCCTGGTACCCGGGGAGATGTATGCGCCGTAATCGTACTCGTACTCGTGACTCCCAGACAAATCAGGGGACGGCCACCACGCTCGGGCAGCCGTCCCCGCATACAACTCGCAACCTGTAACTTGCCCCTACCCCACCCCGCCGTCGCGTACCGGTTCCGCCGCGAAGTATTCAGCGGGACGCTGCACCGCCAGCACGGTGACACCGCAGGCCTGCCAGAGAATCAGTTCCTCCAGCGAACGTCCCGCGCGCGTGGAGTCCATCGGCACGGTGATATGCGCGATGTCGGTGTTGAAATGCTCGCTGTGCAGCACCAGGTCGAGGAAATCCATCACGCCCGGCTTCGTGACCGCCGCCGCGATGCGCCGTCCGCCCAGGATATAGGGCGACATTACGCGGTCCGCGCCGGCGCGCAGCAGCTTATCCTCGTTCTCCTCGCGGATGGAGCGCGCCACGATATACAGATCTTTATTCATGCCGCGCGCGGTGAGCACGATGAACACGTTCGCCTCGTCGGTGGAGGCAACGGCAATCAAGCCCTTCGCGCGGGCGATGCCCGCCTGTTCCAGCACCTCATCGCTACTTGCCGGCCCCACGATATGCGGCAAATTCTGCGCCCGCAGCCGCGGTAGTTGTTCCGGGTTATCCTCCACCACCACAAAGGGCACGCCCTCACGTAGGAAATCCTTGGCGATCTGCTGGCCCATGCGGCCGAATCCGCAGATGACATAATGCCGTGACATTGACGCGATCAAAGTATCCATCGTTTCCCTCGCAATACGTTCTTCCGCCTGCGCCAGCAGGTCCACCGCCTGCACGGCGGCGTCTTCGAAGGGGACCAGCAGCAGACCGGGCATGTCGCGCACCAGCGCCTCGCCTTCGGTGCGGTCACCGGTGGTGAAAGCCAGGTTGCCGCGATAGCCGCCGTGGCGCACCGCCTTCGCCAGCGCAAGGTTCAGCCGGACATCACGGATAGCGCTCACCACCCAGGTGGCGGTGGCCAGCGGCAGGGTTTCCGTGAAATCCGGGTCTTCAGCGTCGCCGAACACCGCTGGCCACCCGCGCGCCGCCCACGCATTCACCGCCTGCGGGTCGAAGTCCACTCCCAGCACGGTCCGTCCGCGCGCGATTAACTCCTCGGCAATGCTTGAGCCGTACCGGCCGATGCCGAAGAGGATCACTTGCGGCCCGATCGGCAGCGCAGCGGGCGCCGCGTCCTCGCGGTGCCGCGCGCGCCAGTCCAGGAAGCGCAGGGCGGGCGCCAGGCGCTCATACAATCCCTGCGCGTACTGAATGAAGGAGCTGGAGAAGCCGATGGTGATGAGCGCCACCAGCGTGATCATTCCCAGCGTATCCGGCGCTAATCCAGCGGTGATTCCCATCGCCACCATGATAAGCGAGAACTCGCTGATCTGCGCCAGGCTCACCCCCGTCATGAAGCTCGTGCGCCGGCGATAGCCCATCGCCGCCAGCAGCAGCATGATAATGAGCGGCTTGCCGAAGAGTACAAACGCGGACAGCGCCAGCCCGATCCAGAGTTGTCCGCCGATGGTCGAAACATCCAGCCGGCTGCCCATCTCGATGAAGAAGAAGAGCAGCAGAAAATCGCGCAGGCTCACCAGCTTTGCGGCGATAATCTCGCGAAACATGGTGGACGCCAGCGAGACGCCACCCAGGAAGGCGCCGACCTCTTTGCCGAAACCGAGCCAGTCGCCGACGAAGGCCAGCAGCAGCGCCCAGGCAATGGCAAACAACACCAGCAGTTCGGTGGAGCGCGCCAGCAGCGGTAGCAGGCGCGGCAGCACGAAATACGCGGCCGCCCATATCCCGGCAAGAAAGGTGATCCCCGACACAATCATCTTCATCGCCATCCAGCCGGGCGGCCCTATCGCCTCGCTGTTAGCGCTGAGCATCATCATAGCGATGATGACCACCAGGTCCTGCACGATGAGGATACCCAATGCGATGCGGCCGTGCAGCGCCTCCGCCTCATGCTTGTCGGAGAGCAGCTTTACCACGATGATGGTACTGGAGAAGGTGAGGGCCAGCGCGATATAGAGCGCGGTAAGTGGCGACTGCCCGAAAAGCAGCGCAAGCAGAAAACCGACCGCGGTGGTGGCCAGCACCTGCCCTACGCCCGCGGTGATTGCCACCATCCCCATGCTCCGCAACAACTGTACGTCCAGCCGCAGCCCGACGACGAACAGCAGCAACGCCAGCCCCATCTCCGCCATCAGGTGCAGTTGATCTTTCGCCTGAATCCAGTTCAGCACCAGCGGGCCGGCAATCACCCCCACCGCGATGAAGCCAATAATCAACGGCTGGCGCAGCCGTACCGCGACGACTCCGAGAGCCGCCGCGATAATCAACAGCACCACGATTTCACGGTAGAGATCAAACATGAATTACACCGCAAAACATCAAACCACAGGAGTAATATTGTACCTGATATTCGCGAAGGATGTCACGGCGCGGGGATGCTCACCGACGCAGTGCTATTCCACGTCGTCCCACACCACCGCTAATCCCTCCCGCGTCAAAGCCCGGTGTGGGCGCGATGCCGGATAACCGAGGGTAAGCACCGCCACCACCATCTCTGCCGCCGGCACGCCCATGGCGCGGCGCACGCGCGCGTCCATGCCCGCCGCCTGGGCGACGAAACCGTTGTAGCAGGTGGCGAGGGGGATGGTTTCCGCGTAAAGGACGGCGCCGTGCGCGGCGAGCCAGGCATCGCCGATGCCCTGCGCCCAGCCGCGCGGGGCGGTGAAAGCCAACAGCGTCCGCGCGCCATGCAGCAGCGGGTCGCCCTCGCCATCCGTCAGGAAGCGGGCGTCATGATCAAGCCTGGCATGCAGCGCCGCCGGCACGCCCAGCAGGCGGTAGAGCAGCCGGTGGCCAGGCAGCCTCAGCAGGCTGAGTAATCGGCGGTAGCAGGCAACGGTGGCGGCGCGAATGGCCGTAATCACCTCGGTACCAACATAGACATACACTTTCACCGGACGAAAATTTTTCGCGCTGGGCGCCGTCGCCGCCGCGTCAAGCAATGCCTCCAGATGCGCGCGCGACACCGGCTCATCGGTATACCGCCGCCCGCTGCGCCGCGCGCGCAGCAGCGCCAGCAGCGCCGCCGGCGACACCCTCTCGCCGGCCGGATGCTCCCCCACCCCATCAACTGTAATCGCTCCCGCCGGGCACATCGCCATGCAGTGCCCGCAACGCAGGCAATACGCCGCGATTTCCGGGCCCGTCACCGGCCCTTCAGCTATCAGCCGCTCCGGACAGACGGACACGCACGCCTGACAGCGGGTGCAGCGGGTGTGGTCTATCGTCATGCTCATGGCTTCATTCTACACGGCGACACTGTATGCGCGCAAAACCGCGCGCTGTCGCGTCATTCACCCCGTTGCCATCCCAAAGCCGGGAATACCAGGGATAACGGAGGTGCGACATGAACAAGCACGTTCCCTGGGTGCGCATCGGCGCGATGGTGGCGGGAGCGGCGGTGGGAGCGGCGACGGCGTTGGTGGTGGCTGCGCAGATTCGCCCGCGGGTGCTGCACACGCCCACGCGCGTGCCGCCGGAGCCGCTGCAGCCCGGCGCGCGCTTCCCACACGAAGATTTATCACCAGTGCTGCAGGCGATTGTGGATGAGGACGGCCTGGTGGATTACGAAGCGCTGCGCCGTGACCCGATGGGCCTTTACCGATTCGTGGCGTGGATCGAAGCCTACAGCCCGCACAACACGCCCGATTTTTTTCCGACCGACGCCGACCGACTCGCATACTGGCTCAATGCGTATAACGCGCTGGCGCTCTTCGCGGTGCTGGATGCCTTCCCGGTGGCAAGCGTTCTGCAGGTGCGCCCGGTGGGGCGCATCTTTTACGCGCTGCGCTTCCCGGTAGGCGGATCGCTGATGACGCTGGAAGAGATCGAACACGGCACCATCCGCCCGGTCTTCCACGACGCGCGCACCCATTTCGCGCTGTCCCCCGCCACCCTCGGCGGCCCGCGCCTGCGCCGGGAAGCCTACCTGCCGGAGCGGTTGGAGGAGCAACTGGATGACCAGATGCGCCGCTTCCTCACCGATGATGAAAAGGTGCGCGTGGACGTGATGAACCGCGCCCTGCTCGTCAGCCCCATCTTCAACTGGTTCGCCGACGATTTCACGAACTGGCGGCGTGACCGGGAGCCGGACCAGCCCACCGACGTGCTGACGATGATCCTCCCCTACCTTTCCGACGTCGGCCGCACCGTGGTGATTGACGACAACTACCCCCTCCGCTACCGCGCCTACGACTGGCGGCTAAACACGAGCCCGCGGGCGGCG
>JAKIYB010000011.1 GCA_022708765.1 Armatimonadota bacterium
CATCCGGGAAGATGATATCAGCGAAGGACAGCCGTCCGGAAAGGAACTCCTCCTTCGCATAGCCGAAAATATCTTCGACGTGATCGCTCAAGAACAGCGCGCGGTAGTTCGGTTCCGCCGCCGTCATCCAGATCATCCCCGGGAACGTTTCGACGATGCGGCGGAAGCGCTCCTCGCTGGTCCGCAGCGCCTCCTCCGCCTGCTTGCGTTCGGTGATATCCATCGCCATCACCGCCACGCGGTCAGGTCCGATGGCGAAGAGCGAAATCATCAGGTGGCGCAGCAGTCTGGGATTGTAGAACTCGAATACCCGCGGCTCGCGTCCCTCCGCCGCCGTCGCCATCAACGGTAACAGGGCGCGTACCTGCTCCTCACCGAAGAGCTCGCGCGCGTTGCGCCCGACAATCTGCGACGACGGCAGGCCGATAATCTGCGTGACGGCATAATTCGCCTCCAGTACCGTCCAGTCCGTCAATTCGCCGCGGGCATCGTAAATAAGAGCGTTGAGGGTCATCCCCTCATTCATATGCTCGAACAGGCCGCGATATTTCTCCTCGCTCTCCCGCAGGTGCTGCATTGCTTCCTTGCGCTCGGTGATATCCATGGAGATCATAGCGAAATGTTCCCGCTGCACTTCAAAGAAAGAGAGTACCAGGTGCTTGCGCAGTTCCGGGGAATATGCTTCAAACTGAATGGGCTGATGCGCGGTGACGACGTGCGAAACGAAAGGCAGATACCGTGCCATGCGCGTCGAGCCCAATACCTCGCTCGCGCGCCGACCCAGAGTCGCGCCTTCACTGATCTCGGACGTCTTCGCTAACGCGGGATTGATCTCGCGAATGATCCAGTCTACCACCCGTCCGCTCGCGTCGCGCACCACTTCGCAGATATTCGCGCCTTCATTCATATGCTCGAATAGGCCGCGAAACTTCTCCTCGCTGCGACGGAGCGCCTGCTCGGCGCGTTCACGCTCGGTAATCTCCTCAATCAGTTCCGCGTTTGCCTGCGCCAACTCCCCCGTGCGCTGTTCTACCAGTTGCTCCAGCGTGTCATGTGCCCGACGCAGTTCATCTTCGGCAGCAGTGCGTTCGCGAATTTCGTGCCGCAGACGCCGCGTCGGACGCTGGTCGGCACCGATGACGACGATGCCGACGACGTCACCGTAGCCGTCGCGCAGGTACGAGCAGGTGACGGCGATAGGGATCTCTTCCCCCGCGCGATTGCGAAACACCGCGTCGTGCTCGACTTCTGACGCAAGTGAACAGCCGGGGAAAGGCCATTCAGACTGCCCGGTGTCGGGCAGGAAGTAAAACTCCGGCAGTGCGCGCCCGACAAGTTCGGTATCCCCCCATCCCAGCAGAGACACGGCGGTGGGGTTCACCTGGAGGATAACGCCCTCTTCCGTGACGAGGAGAATCATCTCCTTCACGTGGCCGACAATGTAGTTCGCCGCCAGCGATGCCGTGGGAACGGTGAAACGGTGCCAGGCGACGGCGTAGGTGATCCCGAAGGCAAAGAAAAGGTGCTCAATCGCCCAGAGCGTATCAGTGCCCCAGAAACGAGGCAGGAGAAAGAGCCGCGTGATCTCGATGGCCAGCGCCAGCAGCCCGGCGCGCAGCACGATTTCCGCCTGCTGGCGTTCCCGCTGCCTGTTGGCCTGCACGCCCCAGCGCCAGACGATGAACAGCGCCGGCAGCACGGCCAGGTATTGATACCAGGCATACAGGATATCCCAGCCCGTTTGCGACGGCACGCTGATGAACGTGCCCGACGGAGATTGCCGCGCGAACGCCTCTACGCCGAAGGGCGTGGTGATGCTGTAGGCGAACAGAACCGCGGCAACCGCGTAGAGCGGTATCACAAACCAGCGCGCGCGTCCCGGACGTTGAACGCTGGTGAGGGTGAACGCCGCGTGCAGTGCCACCGCGGGATAGAAGATCCAGCCAATCGAAGAGAGTTGATGCCAGAAGACGCAGGCGCTGTAACTGGTGACAACCAGACGGAACGCCTGCGCGCCCGTACCGAGCGCCAACAGCAGGCACAACACCAGCAGCGCGCGATTGGGAGCCCCTCCACGATTGGCGTGCCAGGCGTACCACCCGCACGAGAGGAGCACCAGTGCCGCAACCAGGAAGATGACCGCGTTCAGGTCATGCATGCCGCATCCACCTTCCGACAATTACCGCTGGAATCCATTGCCGCTGATTATACACTATTCACAAGGATGCGCCTAACGGCACGGCCAGCGAGTCAGCATCTCCCCGCGGGACGAGTTATCGCATCCGCGCTTGCCCATGCGTCCATAATGGGGACGGCAACGCATCGCCGGCTGATTCACCCCTTGCCGGCAATCCGCCGGCATCCGCAAGGGATTGCGCAAGGTTCGTGGAATCTGGAAGGCATCGCTTGCTGGTGAAGGAGTTCCTGATGGAATGGCGCGCGCAATGGATCTGGACCGACACTCCGGATCGGCATCCTCATAATGAAACGGTCATCGTCCGCCGGGTGTGTGAATTGCCCGCGATCACCCGGGCGACGCTGGCCCTCACCGCCGATTCGGTGTACCGGCTGTTTATCAACGGCCGGTGGGTGGAGGACGGACCGTGCCGGAGCTGGCCGGGACATTTTCAATACGACGTGCTGGACGTGACGGCGCTGCTGCGGCCGGGCGAGAATGAGATCGTCATCGCCGCGCGGCACTTTGGCATGAGCACCTTTCACCGCGTGCCGCTGGAAGCGGGGCTGCTGGCGCAGCTTGACGTGACGGCCGCCGATGGGCGCACCCTCTGCATCGCCACCGACGAGCGCTGGCAGGCGGCGCGCGGCGCGGCGCATATCGCGGACACCGCGCGCGTCAGCATCCAGATGGACCAGGAGGAGTGGTACGACGCCCGGCTGGCCGTCACCGACGCGGACTGGGCGCCGGCGAAGGCGTATTACCCCGCGCAGGGCGGCCCCTGGCAGGATTTGCATCCCCGCGACGTGCGTTTTCTCACCCGCGAGCCGATTTACCCGATCCGTGTCTGTGGGACGTCCGTCGTCAACGTCCCAGCGCAACACTTCACCTTTGACTTGAAGCGCATCTGTTTCCCGGAAGACCGCTCGGCGAACGGTTGCGCCTTCGCGGTCGTGCTGGCGACGGTGCTGGAAAGCGTGACGGCGCGGGAGATGCCCGTGCACGGTGGGGCGCTCTATTGCAATGGCGCTCCGGTGGAAAACGGCATGCTGCCGCTGCGGGCGGGCGAGAACCTACTGGCGATGGTGGTCAACTCCACCGGCCATCAATACGTGGCGGAGGTGGTCTTCCCCGTATGGGACGGCCTGACCGCGCGCAATCCGCTGCAGCCGGAGGATGAGAATCCCTGGTTGGTGATTGACCAGCCGGGCGAATTGTGCGCAGTCAGCACCGTCGCCGGGTATCCAGGCCGTCCGGCGGTGAGCGAGGAGATCGCCGCGGCGATGCTCGCGCTGGCGCAACAGCCGGACGCGGTTGCGCTGTGCGCCGCGGCGGGACCGCTGTGCCGGCAGGTGCCGCGCGCGGTGATGCTGCCGAAGGATGCTTACCTGGACTTCCGCCATCGCCGCGTGGCGCGCTCGGCGGACGATCTGCTAACCGACCCGACGGCGCTGCTGGCGGATAACCAGGCGTGGACGACGGTGCAGCCTGCCGCTGACGGCGACGTGGAGGTGTGCCTGGACCTGGGCAAGGAAGTGGTGGGTTACCTCACTTTCGAGCTGGACGCGCCGGCGGGCACGGTGGCGGACGCGCACATGATCGAGTACCGCGTGGGGGCACGCCTGCAGCACACCGGGCATCGCAACGGCTTCCGGTATATCTGCCATGAAGGGGTGAATCACTTCGTCTCTACCCGGCGGCGCGCCGGGCGCTACCTCTTTCTCACGCTGCGCGGAATGACCGGGCCGGTGCGGGTGCGCACCGTCTCACTGTTGCAGGCGACGTATCCGGTGGAGCATCGGGGGACTTTCCGCTGCTCGGACAGCGCGCTCACCCGCATCTGGGAGATCAGTGCCTATACGCTGCGCCTGTGCATGGAGGACACCTTCACTGACTGTCCGCTCTACGAGCAGACGCTGTGGGTGGGCGACGCGCGCAACGAGGCGCTATACAACGCCATTTGCTATGGCGCGGACGACCTCACCCTGCGCTGCCTGCGCCTTACCGCGCAGTCGCTCGATCACCTGCCCGTCACCGGCTGCCAGGTGCCCAGCGGCTGGGATATTTTACTGCCGGCATGGAGTTTCCTCTGGGGCATCGAGGTGTGGGACCACTACTTCGCCAGCGGCGACCGCGCCGCGCTGGAAGAGTTGTATCCCGCGGTCATCAAGAACCTACGCGGGGCGGAACCGTACTGCACTGATCGCGGGCTCTTCAGCATTCCCGCGTGGAACCTTTTCGACTGGGCGCCCATTGACCAGGATCACTGCACCGTGCTGCATAACTCGCTCTTCCTGCTGGGCGCGCTGCAGACGGCGCGGCAGTGCTGTGCGGCGTTGGGCGCGGCGGATGGCCCGTGGCTGACGGCCTTCCACGACCGCCTGCGGGCGGCGGTGCTGGCGCTGTGGGATGATGCGAAGGGGAGCTATCCCGATGCCATCCACGAAGACGGCACAGTGAGCGCGAAGACGAGTCAGCACACCAGCGCGCTGGCGCTGCTGTATGACGCGCTGCCCGCTGGCGCGGAGACAGCGGCAGTACGCGACCTGCTCGACCCGCCGGCGGCGGTGACGCGTATCGGCAGTCCCTTCGCGCTGCAGTATGTCATGGAGGCGCTGGAGAAATCCGGCCGCGACGCCGATGCCGTGCGCATCGTGCGCGAACTGTGGCAGGGCATGCTGGACGCTGACGCCACCACCTGCTGGGAGACTTTTCCCAATCCCGACTCCTACTTCCCAACACGCAGCCACTGCCACGCCTGGTCATCCGCGCCGGTCTATGTCTTCAACCGGACGATCCTCGGCATTCGTCCCATCGCCCCCGGTGCCGCAGAGGTAGTGGTGAGCCCGCACCCCTGCGGGTTGACCCGGGCTGAGGGCGCCAGCGCTTCTCCATGTGGCGACCTATGGGTGGCCTGGCGGATAGAGGGCGAGACACTGGCGATTACGGTTGGTATGCCGCCGGGGGTGCAATGGCGCGTGGCGCCGAACGCGGAGTGGGCGGCGTTCCGGGAAGTGACGGTGAATGGAAAAGTAGTCTATGAAAAAACACTGGCTGACGGGAGGAACCGCTAACCTGGTGGATAATAAATGTAACACGACAATCTGAATCGTCGTGATCGGCGACGAACGCCTGCCTTTGTTGTCGCGCGTATCAATTCTCGGCGTAAGGAGGTTCCCCTATGAAGATGCGTTCCTGTTGGTACCTTGCGGCGCTCGTGCTGCTGGCATTGCTGCTGATTGGCTGCGGCAGTAGTTCCTCCTCCAGTGGACCCAACCTTGGGCCAGGCGCTAGCCTGCTCATCGGCGGCAGCACCGACCTCGCGCCGGCCGCCGGCCTGACCCGCGACGTCGCCATCGGCGCGCTGCTCGACGCGGGCGCCACAGTGGAAATCTTCAACTTCGCCACCAGGCAAAAACTCGCGAGCGGCACGACGGGCGAGAACGGTTTCGTAAGCCTGAATGTCACCCCCGGCTTGACAGTAGTGGCGGTTGTCACCGGCAAACGCAACGGAAAAGATTACCGCTTGAGCGTCATCATCCCCACAGTGCCAAATGGTGATGCCACCTACATCGCGCGCCCGGATTCCAGCCTGGCCGCGGAAGTTCTCGCCACCAAGCATTTTGGCACCAGTCTGATTGACCAGGATACCCTGGATGACGTCACCACTGAAGCCCAGCAGTACCTGGGGGCAAATCCGGGCAGCGATATCTCCGTGGGCGGTGGCTTGCTGGACAGCGGGGCGTTTGGCGCGCAAGGCACGGTAAAGACTGATCAACTCACGGCTGTCATGGCCAAGGTTCCGAATACCATTAATAATAATGTGGTCCGCGGAAAGAATGCCATGCGCCAGCTCTCGGAAGTCAGCTTCCCCATCGAAGCGCTGGCCTCGGGACCCAGTGAGGCCTATGAGCCGTTTGGCAAAGTCACCCGTGACGCGCTGCTGATGCAATTCATGATGCTCGGCGGGCTGGCGGAAATGGTCACCGAACTGCCGGACGGCGTCTTGGAAGTGCTGTATCCCGCCATCGCCGGCGACTGGGCATACACCCCGGCGACGACATTTACCCGTAACGGCATCACCAGCACGAAACTCTTCCTGCTGCCGGTGGGCAGCGGATTCCGCTACGCTAACGGCGCCATTACCCCGGATGCCGCGCTGAATACGGCGAATCAGATCACCATCGAAGGTGTCACCACGTGGAACGATCCTTTCCGACTGGTGGCGAAACTGGTCACCAGCACCACCTGGCAAGTCACGCTGGAAATGAATGGCGATGACTACGTGCTGGACGTGCCCGTCGCCGCACTGGTTTCGCTGGGCACGAATCCCAATATGCAAGGCAAACTCGTCTATACGAATCCCGCTGGCGTGACGAAAACCTTCAACGGCACTTTCGCCGCCACCGGCACAAAAGGCCGCGCCTACACCAGCGCCAGCTTCACTGGCAGTTATTCCGAAACGCGCCCTACCACGGTGAGCGCGGAATTTGGCGCAGGTATGGAACAGCTCGGTATGATTTTCGAGCTGCTGATGACGGGAGGCATTCCACTGTTCGACGATGGTGATGAAGCCCTGGCGATGACGCGCCAGGAACCGGAAGAGCCGACGGTGACGAAGACCTTCACGGCGAACCTCAGCATCAACGCCACCTTCCCCGCCACGTTGCCGGTCGGCGCGGATCCGGAAGACGCGACGTATGTCTATCCCATACGCGTGGACGTGTCCGATGTCTCGACGGAACTGAAGCTTGGCACTGCGTATCAGGCCGCCATGCGCGGCACCGCGGCGGTTGCCTTCAGGAACGTGATGGACGACGGCAACCTGGATGCCCTGCCGCTGAACATCACCGTCACCGGTTCGCGCACCGCGACGACGCCGGACGGCACCTTCCAGTTCAATAACGCTATGCAGGTTACCAATACCGTGCTGAACGAGACCACCGATCCGGAACTGACACCGCTCAGCCTGACGTTCGGCGACACCACCCTGAAAGTGACCGCCGGCACGGAAGAGATCAGCCTCTCCGGCAAGCTGCAGGTAGATGGCGTGGTGGTCACCAACAATGGCGAACAGGATGTGCGCTACAACCACGTGCGGCATGACGGCAGCATCACCAACACCGTCAGCGAAGCGTCTTTCACCGGCGCGCTGGACATCACCGTTGGGCCGTCTAACACCCCGCTGCCGGTCATTTCCACTACGCTCAACGGCACGTTGACGCGCGATGGCTACCAGGCCTTCAACCTGAATGCCGCCTACATCAGCGACGGTCAGCAGACGCAAACGCTGACCCTGAACAACCTCGCCTACGGCTACTTCTCGTTGAACGGCAGCCTGGTGGTGGACTATGCCCCCGCCGCTCAAGGCTCCCTGCAGCAGAAAATCACACTGAAGTTGCTGAATCAGGATGGCGTGCTACTGCTGATCGAACAACTGCGCGACGCCGATCCCACCGGCAACCTGACGGTGAACGGCGAAGTGGTGGGCACCATTGCCCCCATCGAGAACGGACTCCAGATGAACTACATAGACGGCACGCACGACAGCGCCACGGTTAACCTGACGCTGCCCGAGCTGGGCATGTAGGCTGCGGCACGCAAGGGTCCGCCGGCTCCCGCGCCGGCGGACCCTTCCCCTTTGAAAGCCGGGTCATGTATCACGTCGTCGCACGAATCGGATTCCTCTGCTGGCTCTGTGTCCTGCTGTCTAGCCTCGCAATGGCCGCGGAGCAAACGATCACCCTCCCCCCGGCTTCCGCGTTAATGCTGCTGACGCCCGCGCCGCCAATGGAAGGGGGGGGCTGGGCGGTGCGAATGGGCGGTATCGCCAGCAGCGATATCAACGTCGGCTCGCTCTGGGCTTACGATGACAAGGACCGCGAATACTGGCGCTTCATGGAGGAGCGCGCGCATGCGGTGCTGGCGCAGAGCGCCTGGTTGCGCGCTGAATCTGGACGCTGGTTCGTCACTGTCGGCAGCGGGCAGCGTTCTCGGTACATCGGCAACCGTGACGCCGGGCAGCTCTGGATCAACCTGCACGCCGCGGACGCGCCGGAACAGGATTTTACCCCGACGATTACCAGCACCGACCTGACTGTCTGCTGGGCCGGTCTCGGCCGGCGCGCGCCGGTGCGCGTCGGCGTCGTGCGTGGCGAGGTGTGGCTGTTGGCGCGGGTGCTGCAGGCGGATGAACTGCGCACGCTGTCAGGTACCGGCATTGTGGCACAGTCGGATTTCACCGGCATGGTGCGGCAACTCTCCTCCAGCGGATCAGCGGGGGTCACCCGTGGCCAGGGTTGGGCGCTGGACGCTGGCGCCCGCCTGCGCGCCGGCCGTCGGTGGGAAGCCGACATCACGGTGGAAGGCCTGCGCGGCCAGGTGCGCTGGCCGCGAATCTACGTGACCGATGAGCTCATCGTCACCCCGCAAGTTTATGAAGACCCCGACGGCTTCCTGCACGATTTCGGCGGCATTACCGGCATGAGCTGGCGCGAAGACCTGACGCTGGCACTGGAACCGGCCTATCAACTCGACCTGCTCTATCACGGATCGGTGACGTTCACCGCGGGCGTGGGCATCGAAGATGGCGAGGCATCGCCGCGCGCTGGCGCCATCATCCCGCTACGCTTTGGCAATCTCCTGCTGCGCGCCTACCCGGACAATCGCGCGCTGGAGATCGGCGCTACCGGCAAGGGCTGGCTCATCGCCCTCCACGCCGACGACATGCCCGGCAGCGCGCCGAGTGTCGGCACGCTGGTCCTGGGGATTGGACCTGTGGCGTTTTAAATGAGCTTGATTGCCGTCGTTCTTCGATGACGAGTACGATAACGAGTATCAGCGGCTGCCCGTAGACATCTCCCACCCCGCGTGAGTATAATGAGACGCCTCGGAACGCGGTTTCGGGGCGTTTCGTGTGTTTCTATGATTGAACAACGGCAAATTCGCAATTTCTGCATCATCGCGCACATTGACCACGGGAAGTCCACGCTGGCTGACCGGCTGCTGGAGCACACCGGCCTGGTGACGGACCGCACTAAGGCCGCGCAGATCCTCGACTCGATGGAACTTGAGCGGGAGCGCGGCATCACCATCAAAGCGAGCGCCGTGGCGATGACCTACCGTGCCCGGGACGGGCAGATTTACGAACTCAACCTCATTGACACGCCCGGGCATGTGGACTTTCACTACGAAGTGTCGCGCAGCCTGGCGGCGTGCGAGGGCGCGATTCTGGTGGTAGACGCGGTGCAGGGCGTTGAGGCGCAGACGGTGGCGAACTGCATCCTCGCCAACGAGCAGGGATTGACGCTGGTGCCGGTGATTAACAAGATTGACCTGCCCAGCGCGGACCCGGCGCGGGTGCGCGGCGAGTTGGAAGACGCCCTCGCCATTCCCGGCGAAGAAGCCATTGACGCCTCCGCGAAGGAAGGCATCGGTACCGAGGAAATTTTAGAGGCCATCGTCGCGCGCATTCCCGCGCCGTCGGGCGACAACAGTGCGCCGCTGCAGGCGATGATCTTCGACTCGCATTTCGACCCCTACCGCGGCATCATCGCCTACGTGCGCGTGCGTAATGGGGTATTGCGCGCCGGCGCGCGCATCATGATTATGTCCACCGGCAAAACCTATGAGGTGCAGGAAGTCGGACGCTTCACGCTGGGCATGAGCCCCACCGACGAATTGGTCGCGGGTGAAGTCGGGTACATGGCCGCCGGCATCAAGAGCCTGGGCGACGCCCCGGTGGGCGACACCATTACCAATGCCGTCAACCCCGCGTCGCACCCGCTGCCCGGTTTCCGCGAGGCGAAACCGATGGTCTTCTGCGGCCTCTATCCCACCGACAGCAACGACTACCCGCTGCTGCGCGAGGCGCTGGAGAAGCTGCAGCTCAATGACGCCGCTCTCACCTACGAGCCGGAAACCTCTTCCGCGCTGGGCTTCGGCTTCCGCGCCGGCTTCCTCGGCCTGCTGCACATGGAGATCATTCAGGAGCGGCTGGAGCGCGAGTATAACCTGGACGTGGTGGCCACCTCCCCGAGCGTCATCTACCGCGTCACCACCACCGCCGGCGAGGAGCTGATGGTGGACAATCCCGCGTTCATGCCCCCCGCCGACCGCATCCGCAGCGTGGAGGAGCCCTACGTCAAAGCAACGATCATCGCCCCCAGCGAGTTTATCGGGCCGTGCATGGAACTGGCGCAGGAGCGCCGCGGCGTCTACGTGAGCATGGAATACGCGGGCACCAACCGCGTCATCATGCATTATGAGTTGCCGCTGGGCGAAATCCTCCTCGACTTCTTCGATCAGCTCAAGTCGCGCACGCGTGGCTACGCCTCCTTCGACTACGAGTTCGCCGGCTACCGCATGGGCGATCTGGTGAAGGTGCACATGCTGGTGAACGGCGAGGCGGTGGACGCCCTCTCCTTCATCACCCCGCGCGACCGCGCCTATCGTCGCGGCTCGGCGATGGCGAAGCGGCTGAAGGAAGTCATCCATCGTCAGCAGATGGAAATCCGCATCCAGGCGGCCATCGGCGGCAAGATCATCGCCGCCGAATCGGTGCGCCCTTACCGCAAGGACGTCATCGCCAAATGCTACGGCGGCGACATCACCCGCAAACGCAAACTGCTGGAAAAGCAAAAAGCCGGCAAGAAACGCATGAAAGCCATCGGCTCGGTGGAAGTCCCGCAGGAAGCCTTCATGAGCGTGTTAAGGCTGGAAGAATAATCCGGTTTCGCCGCTGCCGGCGTGAAGAGTGTTGCCGATATGCTGACGCGTCAATCGCCCGCATCACCGACGGAACGCGAGAAAGTCCGCGCGCTCCCCTGGATATTCACCAGCGAAGCGCTAAACATGTTTTTCGCCGCCACCACCTTCGGGTCGTCGGTCTTCATCCTCTACTTGAGCGAACTGGGACTGCCAAAAGGCTACATCGGTTTCCTGCTGTCGCTTTTTCCCTACTGTGGACTGGTGGCGCTGGTGCTGGCGCCGTGGATTGCCCGCGTGGGGACGAAGCGCATCTTCCTCACCTTTTATGGCCTGCGCAAATTCGTCATCCTCTGCTTGCTGCTCACCCCGTGGGTGCTGGCGGCCTTTGGCTTCCGGGCTGCCGTCATCTTCGTTACGGCGGTCATTCTGCTGTTCGCCCTCTGCCGTGCCATCGCGGAAACGGGCTTTTACCCCTGGTATCAGGAGAGCATCCCCAATAGGATTCGTGGCAAGGTGGGCGCTATCAGTAATATCCTCTGCACCATCATGGGCGCGGTGGCGCTGGGTACTGCCAGCCTGCTGCTGCGCAACGGCGAAGGCCTGGGCCGATACAGCATACTCATTGCCCTTGGCGCGGGCGTGGGCATCCTTTCCGTACTGGCGCGCTTCCCCGTGCCCGGTGGAGCGCCGGTGCGCGAGGCAACAAATGGTACGCATCTGGCCGAGTTGCGCAGTGCGCTGCGCGACACCAATTTCCTGCGGTATCTGACGGCGATGAGCTGTGGATTGCTGGGCACCGTCACTATCGCCTTCCTGCCGCTCTATATGAAGGAGCAGATCGGCATCACCACGGCGCAGGTCGTGCGGCTGGATGTCGCCACCACCGTCGGCGGTTTTCTGGCGAGTTATGCGTGGGGATGGGCGGCGGACCGCTGGGGCGGACGGCGTACGGTCATCGTGGGGATTCTCGCAATGACGTTTCTTCCGGTGTGCTGGATGAGTTTGCCGCATGGCTCCGCTGCCAGCTATCCGCTGGCACTGGGCGCCATGACGCTGTGGGGTGCCGTCAGTATCGGTAATACCATCGGGACCAGCCGTCTGCTACTCAACAGCGTCATTCCGCGGGAAAAATCTACCACCTACTCTGCCATCTGGTACGCCTGGACCGGGCTGGTGGGCGGCACGGGCACGCTGGCAGCCGGCGGCGCGCTCGATGCCCTGCGAGGAGTGCCCCCTATGCTCTTCGGCCTACCGATGAATCCCTTTACGCCGCTTTTCCTTGCCTGCATCCTGTTCTTCGGCGCCAGCGCGCTCCTCTACCGCACCGTCGCCGCCGATACGGCGCACTAACCAACGGCACAGCCATCAGGAACCGGCGGCCTTTTCGCCGGTAAGATACGCATCCAGTGCAATGCAGGCCACGCCGATGTTCTCAATGTCCCGGATATTGGCGGCGGCAATCTCCGGGCTTTGCGCTGAGGTGGCGTCCGTGATGTTCGTCACCCGGTAGCCCAGCGCCACGGCGTCGAAGATGGTGGCGCGGACGCAGTTCGGGTACTGCGTGCCGCAGACCACCAGGTCGGTGATGCCCAGCCGGCGCAGCATCAGATCGAGTTCGGTCAGCATGAAGGCGCTGAAGCGGTTTTTCACCAGGCGGTATTCGCCCGGCAGCGGCGTCAGTTCCGCGACGATCTCGCAGCCGGGCGTGCCGGGTACGACAAACGGCTGGTGATGCAGAAAGCCGTCCAACCGCGGCAGTTCGATGTCGCTGCCGTCCGCCCGGTATTCCCGCACCACGTGAAAGATGGGCTGTTTCCGGCTCCGGAAATCATCGAGCAGGCGGCGAATGACCGACACCGTCGCCGCCGCCCCCGCCACGCAAGCCGGCGCGCCGTGGAGGACGAAATCGTTCTGCATGTCAATGATAATCAGCGCCTGCTTTGGTGCTGACATGGTGCGATCCTCCATGCTGTGGCGTGCTGCGCGTATCACACAGGCGACTTGTAGGGCATGTCCCGCCGTGGCAAATAGGCAATCATTCCTGACCTACAGGTCGGTGGCGGATTCCACGGCGCATCGCTTCAGGGATGCCACGGCGAGACATGCCCTACAAGAGGCTTGCCACTGTATACTCCCCCTCACTCATCCCCATGCGCCATATCGTGATGATGGTGGTCGCACGCCGCGCCGTCCTTCGCCTCCATGCCGGGCAGACCGACGCCGGTGGTGCGGAGGAGATAGTCGTTGATGGCCGATTTGACCGCTTCTTCCGCCAGCAGCGAACAGTGCATCTTCATCGGCGGCAGGCCGTCGAGGGCGTCGGCGACGGCGGCGTTGGTCAACTGCACCGCTTCATCAATGGACTTGCCGATGATCATCTCCGTGGAGATGCTGCTGGTGGCGATAGCAGCGCCGCAGCCGAAGGTCTGAAACTTCGCGTCCACGATCACGCCGTCCCGCACTTTGATATACATCTTCATGATGTCGCCGCACACCGGGTTCCCCACGGTGCCCACGCCATCGGCGTCCGGCATCTCGCCCACATTGCGCGGATGCGCGAAATGGTCCATCACTTTTGCACTATACTGTGGCATATCTCTCCTCGCTCCCACCGGGTGCTCCCGGAATTTCACTGGTATTAGACGGCTTGGACAGCCGCGCAAGCCTTACGGGCAGGTGATCGGCCGCCCCACCAGCGCCTCGTGTACGGCATTCACCACGCAATCGCGGTCATGCTCGGTGCCGCAGTGCAGGCAGCAGTCGTTCACCGTTTCCTCATCGCACAGGACTCCGCGCAGAAAGCGCTCCAGCAGATCGTGCAGATGCGTTTGTTCATCCGTATTGAGTGCCGCGAGCGCGTGCTGCAGGCGGGCAATGCGCGCCGCGCGCACGTCCTTGAGCACCTTGCGCCCCTTTTCCGTGAGCGACAGGTCCACCAACCGGCGATCCTCGGCGCTTTCGCGGCGGTCTACCAGCGCCTTGCGCACCAGGCGGTCCACCAGCCGCGTGGAGGAGGGGATGCTGATGCGCAGCCCCTCGGAAAGCGCCTTCGCCGAACACCCACCGTGCCGGTGGATGAACGTGAGCGCCTCGAACTGCGCCGGCGTCACCTCACCCCGCGTCACCGCCTCCAGCAATCGCGCCGTCAGCACCGAAGCGGAATACGCCCCGAGCAGTTCCACAAACCGCTCGAGCTGCCCGCTTGCCGCGTATGCTCGCCCGTTTTTTCGCGATGCCTCGGTCATATTCATTACCTATGCTAAATATTAGCAGGGACAGCGGATGGTGTCAAGAGAGGGATTGGGTTGGATGTGAGGTAACTACAGCATCAATGCCGCAGCAGCGAAATCACCCAGGCGGCGAGGATGAACAGCAGCAGCAGCGCCAGCTTCACCAGCGTGCCGCGCACGTGATCGCCCACCACCGCGCGCACGCTGGCGTGTTCGATGGGTGCGGTGTTCCGCGTCCGCAGGGCCTGCAGGTATTCGTCCAGCACGAGATGCGGGGCATGGGTCGCGATGGCGTCAACCAGCACCGCCAGATCCTCTTTACTGAAGGGTTTGTACGGCGGGCAGAGCGGCTCGTTGGAGCCGCGAAGTTCAAGCAAAATACAGCGGTTCACCATCTTCCGCGACGGGCCGACGGTATAACGTCCCGGCAGCAGCGCGATGCGGGTAATGTCGGCGAAAGGGGCGGTCCACGCGCCGTTGAGCCAGCGGAACGTGATCCCGGTTCCGGTGACCGTCACCCGCAGCGCACTGATGGCAAGGTGGACATAGACCGCGATCCCCACGAAAATCGCCAGCAAAGGCCAGGCACTGACTGATATCGCAGTAGCCCAGAGCCCACCGAGTAGCAGCAGTCCGACAAAGATACTGGTGATGATAAACATCGCCCGCTCCGCTATAAAAGTATATGGCAAGGCCGGGGAACTGAGGTCGGTGGGCGGCTCGGACTCGGTCATGGCGGTGATTCCTTTCAATAGCGCCGGATTTGCGAGACAGCTCATTCTACCGGGTAAACGTGGGGCATGCAATGCCCATTGGCGATGCTGCGCCCATCAGCACGACAGGCTGTAGAGTCGCTCCCCGTCACCGAGGTGAACCTGCAACAGGCATAGTTCCGTGGGAGGCGCGGTCATCCAGCGCACCTTGCGATATACCGTCCGGAGCCGTTCATCGGTGAGGTGACCTGTCGCCAGCACCGCGCCATCTGTCCCGATCGCCGTCACGGCAATTCCCTCACCATCCGCGTTTAACCAGAGTCCATCTTCTCGCATCGCCAGCGGTAGACTCGTCAGGTGCCCTGGCCCTTCCGCATACGCAAAGCGGTCGCGCGGCAGCACCGCCACGCCCAGGTACGAGGGATAAAACATCGCCCCCCTGCGATCAGCGGAGACGGCATAGGCGGCTGGCCACGCGGTATAGACATTCGGGCAGCCGAAGTAGAAGAGGTACAGCATGTCGCCCACCTCCTGGATGGCGGAGGTAGTGGTTACCAGCAGGTTCTCGTCCCACATCCCCTTCGTGCCGGTGCTTACCAGCGGCTGGTGTGGGTGAACGCGCCGGAAAGTCGCGCCATCCTCGCTGACCGCCAGCCGCAGGTCGCCATGGATGGGCTCGCGTGAAAAACGGTCGGACTCAAAGAGCATCAACCAGCTTTTCCCGATGCGTGTGACTGACGCGAAGTGCAGCTCCTCATCAATCCCTTCCGCCGGCGCCAGCGCCAGAATGGGGTCGGCATTGCGCAGATGCGCCACGGCCGGACCGTGCACCCGGCCGATATTGCGAACGAGCTTACCGTCCCAGCGCGGCGTGTAATACTGCCCGAAGCCGACGACGCGGTGGTCGGGATCCTCCGCGTCGTGGCAAAACACAAGCTGGTTGATATCCTGGTATGCCGTCTCCGGCGGGTTGCCCGGCACTCCGGCGAGATACGCCCCTCCCGCGCGCGTCCAGGCAAGGCCATCCGGTGACCACGCCAGGCCTTTGCGCGCCCATCCGGGCCCGACATCCGGCGCCCATTCGGAGAAGAGCGCGCCGAATCTCCGCGATGGCGGCGCGTCCGCCGCGGGATTCAGAAACACGCAGCTCATATTCAGGTTATCCCAATCCAGACGTAGCTGGTTCGTCGGGTGATCGAGATACGTCACCTGACCGAGCGCCGGCTTCGTCCAGTGAATGCCATCCGCGCTTTCCGCGTGGCCCGGTCGCCACCAGCGCTCCGGTGTCTGTACCGCATCCAGCCCGGAATACCAGCAGCGGAACAGCCCTGCCTCCGCATCATACAGCACGGTGCCCGGCCAGGCCACCTGCAGGCTGTCCCACTGGTGCGGCGCGCCGGGCAGCAGCACCGGATTTTCCGGGTGCTTCTCCGCCGGGTTGAGATGAAAGGTCACGCCATCGAAACGGGCGACCGATTGTTCGTCAAGAATCAGGTGGACAGTCATCAATCAACCCCATCCGTTATTTCACGATTGGAATCCGCAGATACGTCGCGCCGTCAACTCTCACCGGCGCGAACGGTCCCGCCAGCGCTTCGCCATTGAGATAGACTGTTGGCGTGTTGCCCAATCCGCGCACCAGCAAAGCGCGGGCGGAATGCTCGCTCACGGTGCGAATATCCACGTCTTTGCGAAAGAAGCGCGGCTGTTCCTGCCAGAGCTTCACCATGCCGGGATTGCCGCCGGCGGGGGGCACCGCGTAATCCACCCATAGCGTGCGCGTCTTCGGCTGCACGGTCACGCGCGCCATGCCCAGGTCGCCGTCGGCGCGCACTTCGGCGCGCTCCGGCGTCCGCAGGTTGAATGGCGTCGGCTCGACGAAGGGATTCACGCCTTCATACACCCCGCCGATGGGGTCCACGCGCAGGAAGGCCATTTGCCCTTCGTGGGTGGTCAACCGCGCGCCGGCTTTTTCCAGTACGGCGGCGGTGCCCATTCGGGCGAGCGGATTATCCAGCACGATGCCCTTCTCGAGCCAGGGGTACTTGCCGTTCACCCGCTGGTAGGCGAACACTTGCGACGGCTTTTGCTGATCGTGCCATAGGTCTTTGTCGCGTGCCCAATCGGTGCGGAAGCCCATCTCCAGGGAGTCTTTGCCGCTGGCGTAGGCGGCGTGCAGCACGCGCGCGCCGCCATCCCGGCGAACGCTGGCCCTTGCGCGCGCTATATGCTGCTGGAATGCCGCGAAGGATTTATACTCGGCCGCATCGCGAAATTCCACAGCCCACCCCGCAGTAGCATCCGCCAGCTTCGCCCAGGTCGCGTCGTCGGTGCCGAGTACGGGCTGGTCGCGATCCATCACGTAAGACTCCAGGATGAAAAACGGGTACTCGCTGCGCAGGCGCACTTCCACTTTGCGGCCCATATCGGTAGCGGGCAGTGGGATGAGGCCGATGTAGCTGACCCCCTCGCGAATGGTGATGCGGTCGCCCTGGCGCGCGGTAGCGGGGAAGGCTGTCACGCGTGTCCCGTTCACGTAGACATCGCGGGCAGCGTCCGGGCCGTAGGCGACCAGCGTAATCTGTGCCTTAAAACTGGTCAGCCCATCTTTCACGCCTTTGGGCAGGTTGCCGTGCCCCTCGGTGACGAATTTTCGCTCCGGCGTCTTTACCACCCAGATGAACTTATTATCGTGCTGCAAAATGCCGAAGGGTGTCTTGTCCATCTCGCTCATCGGTTGCTCGTTTAACCGTCCTTGCGGTATCATAATGCCATAATCCTCCAACCGCCCCACCGGACGCGCTTCCCGGCGCCAGGCGGCATATGCCGGTACCATTGAGTAGGTCGGCAGTTCTTCGGTGCCCAGCGCGTAGTTTTTGCCCATGTAGGTCATGATATGCACGTGTTCATCAAGCCAGCCGAAAATGTTGCCGGCGGCGACGTGACGGAAGGGCAGGGGTTTCTTATCAATGTTATTCGCTTCCCACTCGCGGCCCCAGGGTGCCATCAGCGCCACGCGGGCGGGTGGGGTATTCGACATGTCGAAGACCGGGTGGCCGTGCACCGTCGGCTTCTCGCCCGGCACGTCGCGGTGGATGAGCACGCCGTCGCGCGAGAGCGTGTGTAGCGCGGCGTCCGGCATGGACTGCTTCAGCACGAACTGCGGCAGTCCTTCGCCTCGGCGACTGATGCGCGAGACGCGTCGTCGCAGCCCTGGATGATACGTCGCAATATCCTCAAAGAGCATGCGCTCGACCATCAGGCTCGCTTGCAGGCGGATGAGCGGGTCGTCGCCGAACTTCGCCACCGCCTGCAGCGGCGCCATGCTGATGCCCCGATAATACGAATCGCCGTGTTCAGAGGTGAAGCCGGCGTCGTAGATCATTTGCCGGTTCAGCAGGGAAAGGCCGTAGTGCGCCGCCTCGATGATGCCCGTTTCCTCCACCGGCTGCGCCCCGATCAGCCACATGGAGCGCGCTTGCGCCATGTGATTCAGCGTGCCCATCGAGGTGATGGCCCATAGCTTGTACGGGTTCAATGGGCGAGGCAGCGCCGCCAGGTAATCCTGGCGCAGGTGATAATGTACTACTTCCGGCAGCAGTGAGCCGTAGAGATAGAGCGGCAGCGAGAACTCGATGCGCTGGTGCCCCATGGACCAGCCGGGCGGCCGCGAGAGGATATCCTGCACGGCGGCGACATACTGCTTCGGGTCGCCGGAATCCAGTTGATGTACCATGCGCTGGAACCAGGGGTCGTAACCCGGGCCGGCGGGGATGCGCTTCACCTCTTCCACGCGCGCCCACATCCAGTCGGGCATCTGTGCACGGCGGGTGGCCAGCAGCGCCTCCGTGCGCGCGGCAAGGTCCGCCGGTACCGTCGTAGTGGGCGCGCCATCGCCGCCCGCCGCGCGCAGCTTCTCGGCGAGAGCGGCCACGTCAACTGCCGGCGGCAGCGGCGTGAGCGGCGCGGCGGCATCAACCTTGCGTAGCGTGACGGTCAGCACCGGCGCCTCAATCCATACGCGCGCGGCTCCCGTAGAGAGCGCGTAGGAGTCGTACTCCGGGTTGGAGAGTTCATCCTTTATGATGAGGAAACCGCGGGATTCCAGCGCGCGCAGGCGCTCCGGCAGCGTCGTGCCGAACTCCGCCGCGGTCAGCGTGCGCATCACGTCCAGCATGCCGGTCGGCTGTTCCTTCCACAGCCCCACTTTGCCCAGCGGCGGCTCGACGCGGTCAGTTGCGGCATCCCGCGCGCCACCCAGTCTCCAGTAGCCGGCGCCGTTGATATAGGCGTTCCACGTCGGACCGATCTTCGGGTCGTCGGTCCATGGGCGCCGTAGCGCGTAGACGCGACCGTGCCAGTGCGCCGGCGGCGTGCCCGCGCGCACCAGCGACCACTGCCGGTCGGCATACCCCTCCACGCGCTCCCATTCCTGCTTGTGCCACGTCAGCGCCAATCGCGCCGATTCGAGGGTATACCCCGCCGCCAGCTTCGCGTAAATCGCCTCCGCGCTGCCGGGAAAACGCACCAGCAGGAAGCGGTGAATGGCGTCGAAATACCGCTCGTCCGCCGTCCCTTTATGCCACTGATGCTGCGTATCATCCCACGCGCGGGCGTTGATCTTCGCCGTCATCGGAACGTCAAAGCGCAATATCACCGTCTCATCCGCCGCGCGCGCCCACAGCGCACAGCACAGCACCATCAGGCACACCCACACACGCGCCGTCGGCAGACCGGAAATGTTCAGTCGAAATCGCATCGGAACCCTCCATCTCCTAACACGGTGAATCTACAGATTCTCATTTGATGGGCAAAACGCCTTCTAGCCTCCACCAAACAGTTCCGCGTGTTGGTAGTGCGCCACACAGCCTCGCAGCCTGTCCTCCGACTTGTTCCCCATAGCTTTAACGAAGGGGGAAGGCGCATCCGATCAACCAGATCGGTCGAAGTTTTCCGCCCAAGTCCCGTTCACGGGGCGTCGCATGGTAGCTCGGTCATTCTGCTCTTTGACAAATGCATCGCGTTATGGTGGGGAATGCGGGCACTGAAATACCCTCTGCGAGGCCATGCGACCAAGCGTCCCTCCGCACGGACGCAACGGTTCGAGCAGACCAACCGGGTACCGAGCAACGCGCTATTCAAATACCAAAGAGCATGACGGCCGAGCGGCTACCCACCCGAATACGATTGCCCCGCCGACCGGGCTAGTGACCGCGTTGAAACCATCACCCCCGTTTTGTATAAACGCCAAAATACGGGATAATCATCGGGAGTAGCGGAATGCTCACCGCGATGGTTGGCTGCGCCTTGCGTATCGGCGAATCTCCTCGCTGAAGGTCTCCGCCACTTCCGGCGTCGGGAAGAGGAAGGTGGCTTTGAACGTGCCCAGACCGGCTGCGGCAAGAGCGTCGTCGGGAAGGTCTACCACCATTAGTGTTTCGGTGCAGAGGCCGGCTTCGGCGATGAAGTGACCGCGCGGGTCCACCACGAAGCTGTCGCCGAGTCCAATGCCGGGCGGTTCGCCGTGCGCCACGCCTTGAGATTCAGGGATGACGACGTTCGATCGTACTACGTAGAGGCGATTTTCGATGGCGCGGGCGATATGCGAGGCGCGCACCCGCCGGGTGTGGTCGTCCAGATCGGCATACGCGATGTAGTTGTAGTGCGGTGTGAAGAGCAGTTGTGCCCCGCGCATGGCGAGTATGCGCGCGGGCTCGACGGCGGAGGAATCGGCGCAGATGATCACGCCGTAGGTTACCCCCTTACAGGTGAAGAGCGGGAACTCGTGTCCGCGATCGACGGCATGGGTAGCGGTGAAAACTTTGCGATAGATGCCCAGTATTTCCCCACGCTCCAGCACCGCCTGGCTGAGGTAGACCTTCTCGCCATCGCGCTCCAGGAAACCGAGTAGCAGGTGCGGGGTATATGACGCGACGCGCTGCTGGATCGCCGCGAAATCTGCGCTGTCTACGGCGATGGCCAGCGCCTTCGCTCGGGCTCGGTCGGGGATCACCCCCTGCACGAAGGCTTCCGGCATGCAGAGAATGGCGGCACCGGCGGCCTGCGCATCTGCAAGGGCGCGCTCCACGCGCTGCAGATTGGCCTCTACATCACCGAAGGAGACCCGGCCTTGATACGATGCGATGCGCATACGCTGTTCCTTTCCTTTCCTTTCCTTTCCTTTCCTTTCCTTTCCTTTACGGTGCCGGAAAGACGCCCACCTCCACGCCGCGCCAGTAGGCGTTGCCGAGGTTGCGGAGTTCGCCACAGCATTCCGGCTGCGTCATGTCGCCCCCGGTGAGCATGGGCAGGCCCTCGCGGGCGGCTTCGCGGTGGAGGTCGGGGTCCTCGGCGAAGAGTGCCACCGCCAGGTACTGCAGTGCGGCGCGGAGTTCGCCCTTTGCCACCGTCGCCCGCGCCAGCATCACCTCGGGGATGGGGATGCGGCCTTCGTGTTCGCGGATGAAGTCGCGGAAGACTTCGGGGTGCAGTGGGAAGGTGGTGCGGCGGCGGTCATGATCGGGATATGCCCGTTCAAAATGCGGCCAGTAGGCGCGCCAGAGGTCCGGGATGATACGGCGCTCCTTACCGGCGAACGCCTCGCGCCAGTTGGCGAACCAGGGCAGCACCAGCCAGCCCGCGCCGTCGAGCGAGGCGCGATAGACACGGCGCAGTTCCGCGTCCGTCTCGGTCTCGTAGAGCACGCGCAGCGCGGCCTGGTTCTGCCACATCGCCCAGGAGCAGCAGGGACCGGACCAGGGGTAGGTGTCCGGACCGAAGAGCGTGGCCAACCGGCGGCGGCGGCCCTCCTCCATCTTTGCGCGATACAGGTCTTCCCAACGGGCGTCGCCGCTCATGATGAAAGCTGTTTTGTACAGATGCAGCAGGCGGCAGCCTCGGAAGGGATCGTCACTGTTGCCGATATCGCCGAGGTAGGAGGGCAGCAGGTCGTCGCAGGGGATGTTGTGGTGGTAACGGGAGATCAATGTCGCAGCATTGCAGACCAGCGTGACGGCTTCCGCCTTCTCCTCGGATGTGGCGACAGCGCTGCTCCAGTAGCGCCACATGGCGTAGCAAAAGCCGGTGTATTGATCCACGGAGGAGTTAGGGTAGACGGTGTCGTGGCCGGGCACTGAGCCGCGCGGGATATAGCCGGGTGTGCGCGCCAGCCGCGCCAACCGCGTGAGACCGATGAAGAGCCGGCGCGCGCGGTCGGCGTATGCCGCCTCGCCGGTGGCGTCGTAGCCCTGCAGGCAGGCGGCCAGCACCCAACTGCCAACCAGCGTGGGATCGTTCACCGGTCGCGGCGCGTTGGCGTAGGGGATGCACAGCGTGACTTCTTCGTATGTGGGGAACTGCGCGGGGTCAACGATCTCATAATCGTAGAGTTGATGGGTGTCCGGGTGGTAAAATTTCGCCCACAGCACTTCCCAGGCTTGCTTGACGTTTGAATGCATGGCGGGTGCACCTCACGGCTGGGCTTGCGCGCCTTCCAGTTCCGCGATGCGCTTC
>JAKIYB010000120.1 GCA_022708765.1 Armatimonadota bacterium
GCGGTGCCCACGCTGCTCACCGAGGAGGAAGCCCGCGTCATCGTGCTGGAGGAGGCGAAGAAAGCGGGCATCAGCTTCGCGCCGGACGCGTTCGCGGTAGAGAAGGTGCGCATCGGCAAGGACGGCAACCGCTACACCAATGAGTTCCAGCAGATTGATCTGACGCTGGACGGCACCGACGCGAAGCGGAAGATCCACTACGAGATCGTCACTGAGGCCGACCTCGCGCAGTGGCGCGGGACCAAAGAGAAGACCTTCTGCCTCAATACGCTGGACGCCGCGACGACGCTGCGCGAGGGATTGTCGCAGAAGCTGCCCGAAGGCACCACCGTGCTGTTCCATGACGACGGTTCGCGTGAGACGCTGCGCAAGCAGGTGCAGGAGTTTATCGCATGGCTGAAGGCGGAAGGGGTGATTTAGAAACTATCTCAAACCGTCTCGCAGCCGCCTTGCCAGCCACGAATAATCCTCCGCGATCCGACTCGGATCCATTTTGAGATACTTTCTTTACCTCATCGTCGTGGATGGTAACGCGAAACACGAAGACACGAAAGATTGTGTTGGGGTTACTACTGTTGCTTTTACGACCGGATTGCCTAGTCGGACGCGTCTTGCGAAGGCTGCGGCACTATTACAAACCTTACCAAACGATAGTTTTCAGCAACAGTATTGGTGTTGGGGTAGTATTAGCAGTCAGAAACGAGACCATGCGATGCACTTAACCTTACATCTCACCATGGACTGTAACCTCCGCTGCCGCTACTGCTACGCCACCAGGCGCGATACGGGTTCGATGACGCTGGAGACGGCGCGGGCGGCGATTGCGCTTGGGATGCGCGAACCGCGGAAGCAGGATGCGGAAACCAGCCTGGGGGTGATCTTCTTCGGTGGGGAGCCGCTGTTGCGACGGCCGCTCATCACCGAGATCGTGCGGCACTGCCGCCAGGTGGAAGCGGAGACGGGACAACTCTTCCATTTTAAGATCACTACGAACGGCACGCTGCTTGACGAAACGTTCCTCACCGACCCCGACACGCGGGAGATTTTCGTTGCGTTCAGTCATGACGGCGTGGCGGCGGCGCACGACGCCAACCGGGTGGACGCGGCGGGGGCGGGAACTTTCGAACGGCTGTCTCCGACGGTGGCTGTTGCGACACAAGCCATACGCACCGGCGATGCTGGTGGTCACCCCGCACACCGTGGGGCATTATGCCGACTCGGTAGCTTACCTCTTCGACCGCGGCTTCCGCTACCTTATCTGTTCGCTGGACTACAGCGGCGCGTGGGACGCGGCGACCCTGAAGGTGCTGGAACGGCAGTACAAAAAGCTGGCGGCGTGGTACGAGCGGTTGACGCTGGCTGAAGAGAAGTTTTACTTCAGTCCCTTTGAGGTGAAAATCGCCTCGCACATCTACCCGGGAAGCTGCCGGACGGATCGCTGCGAGCTGGGGCAGCGGCAGATATCCGTCGCGCCCGACGGCCGGCTGTACCCCTGCGTGCAGTTCGTCGGCGACGCCGACTCCTGCATCGGCGACGTGCATGCCGGTCTGGATGCGGTCGCCCGCCGGCACCTGTATACGCTGAACGCCGAGGAGAAAGCGGAGTGCGTCGAGTGCGCGGTGCGCGAACGCTGCAACCATTTTTGCGGCTGTCTTAACCGCCAGGCCACCGGCCGCATTGACCGCGTCTCTCCCGTCCTGTGCGCCCACGAGCGCATCGTCCTCCCCATCGCCGACCGTCTCGCCGCGCGGTTATATAAGAAGCGGAGCGCGATGTTCATCCAGAAGCACTATAACGAATTGTTCCCGTTGTTGTCGTTGGTGGAGGATAGAACAAGTCGGTAATGCAGAATGGGTTAGATTACACCTTGTGCTTTCAGCCAGCCGATGAAGTCGCGAACCTGTTGGCGAAGGGCTTCCTTACTGGTAAAGGGGCCGCCGACGGAGACGACGAGAGTTTTACCAGTAGGCAGATACGTGACGGTTGAGACAAGGCTTGCGGAATCCCACGTTTCCGAGGCACCAATCAATGCGCAGAACTGATGTAAAGGCATCAAAGGGCCTAAGCGCGAATACCTGTTGGTCCAGAAATCTAACTCAACAGTGTTACCGTTGACAGTAATGCGATTTTTGTGTTGGTAGACTTTCATCGTCAGCTTGCTGCCAGTTACCGTGTAGTCAGGCCAATCTTTCGAAACTTTCAGTCCCAGGCCTTCCGCCAAGGGAAGTAGCGGCACAACGATAACTCCACTCTCAAAACGGGCGTAGGCGCACTCGCCTGGTGTTGATGTCTTACTCGTAATCGGGTCATAGAATGTCGCGATAAAATCTGTATTATCGGTATTCGCGAGGGCTTTTTGGAGAGCCTGTGCCGCGGAAGACATACGATATGCATACGGATATGCACTGCCGTGAACAAAGCGCGGACTTATTACAGGATCTCTTTCCCACTCGGAATAGTCGTCGTTCGATATATATTCATAATAAATATGGCGCGCTCTATCACCACCGTCTACTTCCAGCAATTCTGCACCACCATGACTATACAAGGCGGTATTATGCGGATTAGTTGCCGGTACCTTAACATCAATGCTATGGTCGGTGGGAAGTAGTGAAAGCCCGGCCTTCCTGGCTTCTTCATAGATAACATAGCGCGCTTCATCTTCGGAAAGGAAGACTGGCGGCGTGACGGCAATGCAGCCGAAGGTTGCATGGTAAATGCCGTCTCCATGAATGAAGACCGGCGCAATATAAAGGTTGTTCTCCACTTTCCTGCTCAGGTACAGCAACCCGGCAACAATGCCGACGGCGGCGAGAACGGCACCGGATTTCTGCCAGCGTTTGGGCAGCAGGCGCACCATGCCGGGGTGACGGCGAAGGACGGCCCGTGTGGGAAATGCGGGCTTCGCGTAACGAGCAACCGGTTCGATCTGGAGAGATGATGTATCCATACACTACCATTATAATACTGAAGAGCGATTTGTGAAGAGGCGCGAAAAAGCTAACTCAAGATTTTCTGCGTATCACCCTGTCTGTTACGAAAAAGACTTTATCTCTCGCATTCCCCTTGCCGTTGGCTGCCGCTGTCTGGTACACTACGCGCACGAAAACTTGCCGTGTTGGCAGGCGGGGTGGAGGGTACGACGATGATTATCATCATGGAGGAGGGGGCGCCGCGGCAGGCGATTGATGAGATGATTGCGGCAGTGGAGGCCGAGGGGTTTCAGCCGTTCGTGAATCCAGGGGTAGAGCGCACCGTCATCGCGGTACTCGGCGTGGTGAACGTCGAGAAGGTGCAGGTGGCGGATAAGTTTGCGTCCTTCCCGGGGGTGGAGCGCGTGGCGCTGGTGTCCGAGCCGTACAAGCTGGCAAGCCGGGCGCACCATCCGGCGGGCACGGTGCTGAATATCCGCGGAGTGACCATCGGCGGCACGGAGCTGTGCATTATGGCCGGGCCATGCAGCGTGGAGAGCCGCGAGCAGACGCTGGAGATCGCCCACGCGGTGAAGGCCAGTGGCGCGCACATGCTGCGCGGCGGCGCGTTCAAGCCGCGCACCTCGCCGTATGCCTTCCAGGGGCTGGGCGTCGAAGGGTTGAAAATCCTCGCCGAGGCGCGCGAGCAGACCGGCCTGCCGGTGGTGACGGAGGTGATGGACCACAGCGACGTGGAGCAGGCGAAAGACTACGCCGACATCCTGCAGATCGGCGCGCGGAACATGCAGAATTTCCGCCTGCTGCGCTGCGTGGGGGCGACGAACCTGCCGGTGTTGCTGAAGCGCGGCTTCGGCTGCAAGGTGGAAGACCTGCTGATGGCCGCCGAATACATCATGGCGGAGGGCAACGCGCAGGTGATCCTCTGCGAGCGCGGCATCATCACGTTTGAAACCTCCACGCGCTTCACCACCGATATCAACGCGGTGCCGGTGATCAAGCATCATTCGCACCTGCCCATCGTCGTGGACCCCAGCCACGCCGCGGGCGACTGGCGCTACGTGGCGAGCATCGCGCTGGCGGGTATCGCCGCTGGCGCCGATGGGCTGGAGGTCGAGGTACACAACAACCCGGCAAAGGCGAAGTCGGACAGCGCGCAGGCGCTGACACCGGAAAAATTCGACGACTTCATGCGCCGCGCGCGGCTGGTGGCGGCGGCGGTGGACCGCACGATCGGCGAGGTGCCGGTGGGGTAGGACAGGTTGCAGAGGCGTGGAGTGGCAGAAACGGGGGCGGGCCGGGTGGTCCGCCCCCGTGGTGTCACGTTACCTGCTAAACGCGGATGTTACCGCCGGGAATATATATGTGCGCGCTTCCGAGTAGACCCAGCCGGCGTAGTTGGGATTGGCGACCGTGGCGGGCAGCGGCTCGGTTGTTTTGCGCGCGCCCATGCGCCAAAAGATGGGGGTGTCCGTCGTCATGCCGTACTGCGCTATGAGGTTCGCCAGCGGTATGGTAATCGCCGCCGACCCTTCCATTGCAACCGTCATTTCGGAATGGAGGCTTGTCGCGGGCGGGAATGACGGGTCGTTGGATATCTGCAGGGTGTATGAGTCGGCGCCAGGCGTGGTCGCGCACTGATATGTACTATCGAGCGGCAGCACGCCGTCGTCAGGCGCTACCAGCACCGGCGGCATGAGATTCGTGACAGCCTGTGACGCGGGCGACAGGCTGCTCAACCGCAGGGCATACACGCCCGTCGCGCGCGAGAATTCGGCGACAGTCAGGGCGCCGTTGTAGAGCCAGCGCAGATGGTACGCGGTTTTGAAGCCCGGTGTGAGCTGCATGCGCCGGCAGGTGATCTGCAGCGTGTCGTCGGTCAGGGTTTGCTGGGGGTCCATCAAATTCGCCAGCGTGCTTTCGTAGGTGATACTGGTATCGAAGATGGTTTTTACGCCGGTGGTGGTGTCCATACTCACCGTTGCCGTGGTATTTTCCAGGACATTTCCGGTCGGATACAAATTCGCCGAATCAACGAACCAGTTGTGCGATGGTTCCAGGATGGCGATGGGCGCGCTGGGATTCGTCGAGCGATAAACGAGCACCGCGATGACGCCGGTCGGCGGCACTGGCCAGGAGAGGTGAACGGCGCCATACGGCTCACCAAGCAGCCAGGCGTCGGCCATTGGCGCGACGCTCGGGGTAGGCACCATCGCCGGCGGCACGACATCAATGACGAAACTGCCGGAAATGGTGGTGTCCTTCACGCGGGCAATTACCGTGGCCTGGCCTTCACCCACCGCGGTGAGCAGGCCCTCCTGGGTGATGGTGGCGACGGTGCTCGGGGTCACGCTCCATTCAATCGAGCCGCTGGGGAGCACGATGATCGCTTCCAGCGCGTCATACACGGTCGCCACGCACTGCGCCGTCTCACCGGCGACAAGGGCAGCGGTGGTCGCGTTCACGGTTATGGCATCGGGCACGCCGATGAGGGTGAGCGTCACGTTACTGTGAACCCCGGGGGCGAGGCTCAGCAGGGATTCTCCTTCAGCCAGCAGGCTACCCAGGCCGTCGCGCTGCGCGTAGGCGCATATCGTCAGGGTGGCCGGGCCGGTGGGCAGACCCATGAATTCAACAGTGCCGGGCATCGGGGCGGTAGATTCCATCGGGCGGTTGACGACCTTGGTGACGGCGAACTCGTTGGGGTAGCTGACGCTGACGACCAGGCTATTCGCGCCGGCGGGGATGGCGCGGGTGGCCTCCGGCCAGGTGAAGGCGAGGACAAGGCTGCCGTCGCCGCGCGGGGAGGAGGCCAGGTTCGAGCCTCCACCGCAGCCAGCGAGGACCACCACGAGCAGGACAAGGACAGCAACAAGATAGCGCAGTGTCATGGCGTGTTTCCTCCGCAGGGGCTATGGATCACAATTGTCGTTTGGTGTAATCCTGATTCTTCGACGCCGACGGTGGAATTCCTTTTCTCTCCTTCCGAAGCCGCCGGCGGATGGTAGGGAGGCGGCGGGGGGCCGGGATCAACGATGCCATCGGGATTGTTCTTATAGTGATCAGGGAGCAGGGCGAGGATGAGGATGCAGATGACGCCGCCAATCAGGCCGAGGACACCAAGGAGCGCCAGCGCGCCGAACCAGGGGCTCTGGCCTTTGGCGCGGGCATAGAGGGAACTGCCCCAGGTGAAGAGTGCCAAGCATGGCAGGATATAGATAACGCCATCCAATAATGTTGTGAATAATGGATCAAGCGGATGGAATAGCCATGCGATAGTTGTGCTGGCAGTTATCAGGACGAAACCCAGCCATAAACCGGTTCGTGCCGTGACTTCATACCGTTTGAGCATGGGCGTTCCTTCTGGTTTTCTACCGGATATGCACTAGGATAATCGATGCCGGTACTCGCGTTGGAGAGTATCGAAAATTGTTGCCTCTGTCACCGGAAAAGAGGGAAGAGTCAGCAAGCTGACGATAAAGCGCGTGGCGATTGTGAATTCATGGCGAGATGAGCCGATAATCGCGTGGGCTGCTCGGTCGAAAACCAATCGTCCGCATCCGAGAAGACGCGTGCGCTCGAACGAACAAGCAGCGTCAAAGACGGCAGTACAATAGTCGTTCGGCAGCGCCAGGAAAGCATTGTCCCCGGTCGGAACGATATCGCTGGCATATGGTAGCCCGACGTCTTTCTCGCTGCTGGCAACAACAATTTCCAGAGCCTGTGCGGTATTCCGGAAGCATGTCGCACCCAGCATAACATATTTTATCATCCCCCCGGTGTGACGGTGCATCTCGACGCCTGCAGCCGTCCACAAGCCGGAATCATCCGAGCAAGGATTCGCTATCGTTCCGTGTATGGCGTGAACGAGTGATATGCCGGCATCAGGCAAGGTGTTCTGCCACACCCGTATTTTTCCCGCACGAAGGCAGAGGGTGGTTATTTCGCCATTAGGCATCGACGAATCCTCACAGCCACTGCCCCATGAAATCCCATACCCGCGCGTTGGAAAACACGTGGCCGCCGGGGTAGTATTCCTCTTCCACGCGGTCCTGGGCGTTGAAAAGGGCGTAGGCCTGGCGGAGGGTTTGGACGCCTGTTTTTGTCGCATGAAGGGGGAAGATGGGATCGGCTTCACCCTGGCTGATGAGGAGGGGGCGGGGGGCGATGGCGCAGCCCATGGTGGGCATCTCCGCCACGCGGGCGAGGCCGGGGACGAAGTTGTCAAGGCAGTGGTTGATCTGCATGAAGACGCGGAACTGGTTGAAGTAGCCGCTGATCATCGCCGCCTTCACGCGGTCGTCGAGGACGGTGGTAAAAAAGGTGATGGTGCCGCCGCCGCTGATGCCGGCGACGCCCAGGCGGCTCGCGTCGGCCTCCGGTTGCTCGCCGAGGAGGGTGAGCATGCGACGGGCATCGAAGACGCGCAGGCCGGCCATGCTGCCGCCAAGCTGCTGGGCAAGCTTGGTCGGGGTGTCGCAGGCGGAGGTGTTATACTGCATGCAGTAACCGAAATCGCGCCGCCTGCCGAAGCAGAACTGATCGTAGGCGAGGGCGACGAAGCCATTGCGCGCCGCCTGCAGCGCGAAGCTGTGCTGGTACTCGTCCGTCACCGGCTCCCCGGCGGCATTGAGACCGAAGAGGGGATTCATGCCGTCGCCGTGCCCGTGCAGGCAGAGCACCGCCGCCCCCGTCCGCCGCGCGGGAAGGAGCAGCATGAAGGGCACGGTGAGCCCCGGCGCCGTCTCCACCTCGCCATAGCGGAAGCCGATGCCCGGCTCCCACTCGCCTTCTGCGACGATGCGCGGTTCCAGCGGCAGCGGTTCCGGCGTCCATCCCAGCGCGCCCCCCACCACCGCGCGCAGACCAGCTTTCCAGTCATCAAAGCCCGCGCGGGTGAGGCCACTCGGCGTGAAGCGGGGGGTGATCTCCCCCCACCAGCGGTTCAGCGCCGCCAGCGGCTCATAGCCCGCACTGGGCGCGGCGTTGGCGATTTTCCAATCGGTGGTGATGGACACGGTTGGGCCTCCTTATGTTTTGAGCCTCCCTCTTCCCGAACCGGGGAGAGGGAGGGCGCTGTTGCTCACTGGTACTCCCCTCCCCACTTCGGGGAGGGGCTGGGGGAGAGGTGAGCACCAGTGCATCGGCGCGCCTGGTTCACCTAACCCCCTGGCCCCCTTCCCGAAGCGGGAAGGGGGGAACGAATCTGGTATACGGAGGGTAATTCGCAGTCAGTCACCGCATTACCCTCCGTGTCTCTGTGGTTAACTGCTATACGGGCGGACAGGATGGCCGCGCTCCTACTTCGCCGCTAACGCCTCTGCCTCTTCCATCATCCCGTCGTAGTCAATCGGCTTCGGAATGTCGAAGAGTTCGCACTTGCGTTTCAGGTAGTAGAGGTAGTTGGCGTAGGTGACGTCGGGCGGGCAGCGGTGGTCACAGAAGGGGATGAAACCGCCTTGCGCGACGATGGGCGCCAGGTATTGCAGTTCCGCTTCGATGGCGTCGCGGCCGGCGATCATCGCGCGCTTGTCCACGCCGCCGAAGAGAAGGACGCATTCGCCGTAGCGTTCCCGCAGGTCGTGCGGGAACATGTGCCCGGCGCGCTCCAGCGGGAACATGCCGTTCACGCCGCCGGCCAGCCAGCCATCCACCAGCAGGTTCGGGTCACCGTCGCAGTCCACGCAGAAGGTGTCCAGCCCGCGCCGGCGGCAGAAGTCGATGATTTCTTTGTAGCGTGGGGTCATCACTTTCTTAAAGAAGGCGGGGGAGACCATCGGGCCGGCGTTGTAGGCCATGTCTTCCCAGAAGAGGCCGAGGTCAATGTGTACCTCGCGCAACGCGCGGTCAATGGTGGTGATGGTGAGCAGCGTCAGGTGGTCCATCATCTCCGCCATCCACTCCGGCTCTTCGGCGACCGCCACGCAGGCATTTTCAAAGCCCATCCAGTCGCGAATCCAGCCGAACATGCTGCCCAGGCCGATGGTGACGGGCTTTTCCGAGGCGTTCAGTCGCGCCACCGCCGCCGTCCAGTCCTCCTCGGACGGGTAGCGGGGGGCGTCGAAAGCGAGGTGCTCATCGCGGAAGCGCAGCCAGTCTTCGCGCGTTTCGATGGGGAATTTCAGGTAATGCGGAATTGTCGAAGCGCCGTCCTTGAAGGACTGGCAGATGGCCCCCTCGCCGTTGCGGTAGATGATGTAGCGGTCCGTCTCCTCGATGACTTCATAGGTAAAGGGCGGCACCATGCCGACGTTCACCGGCACGTAATCCTGTGTCTCAAAGGCGAAAAAGCGGTCACCCTGCCAGTTATTGGTGATGTCCGCCGGCAGTCCCTGCGGGTGCCAGGTGGGGAAGGTTTCCTCCCACCAGCCGAATTCCCAGTGGACGGGGTGGTCGGCGGTTTTGTAATGCGTCACGCGGCGAAAGCGCTCGCGGCTGGTCATCGTCGAGACGCCCGGCGAGGCATACAGGGAAGCAGACTGCACACTCATGTTGGACTCCTGGCGCGCATAGAGCGCGGGATGAGGGTACTATAACATAAGAATGGCGAATGGTGAATCGAGAATCGGAAGGTAAATTGGTGTTTATACGGGGGGTAATTCGGTGACAGCCGGCCCCGATTGCATCGGGGAGGCAGTCATCGAATTACTGAGCAGATGCGGAACTGGAGGGGTAGATGGAGACGACGCGCGAGTTGCTGGAGTCGGTGCATACCATTGCGGTGGTGGGATTCTCGCTGGACGAGGGGAAGGCGGGGTACTACGTGCCGGCGTATCTGCACGACATGGGGTATCGCATCATCCCGGTGAATCCGGCGGTGACGGAGGCGTGGCGCGAGCGGGGCTACGCGTCGCTGCGCGATATTGCGGAACCGGTGGACCTGGTACTCGTCTTCCGCCGCGCGGAGTATGTGCCCGACATCGTACGCGACGCGCTGGCTATGCCGCACCGTCCGCGCGCCATCTGGCTGCAGAGTGGCATCGTCAGTCCCGAGGGCGAGGCACTCGCCCGCGCCGCCGGGCTCACCGTCATGCAGGACCGCTGCATCATGGTGGAGCACCGGCGGTTGGCGGCGTAGATGGGTGGAAAGACTACCGCTCCGGTATCACTACCTTCACCGTCGCCGTCACCAGTTCATCCGGCTTTACCCCTTCCACCACGCGGTAGCCGGTGGCTTTGATGGCATAAACGCCGGGGGGGAGGCCCGCGGTGTGGAGGGTGTAGCGGGTGTCGCTTTCCTTCGTGAAATACTGGTCAGCCTTGCTGACGGCGCCGCGCACCTGGTCGGCGAGGACGGCCACCACGTCAATGTTGCCGGTGG
>JAKIYB010000121.1 GCA_022708765.1 Armatimonadota bacterium
TAAAGACGACGGGGTCGAGGAGTTGTCCGATACTTCGCAACAGGCGGTTTTGCTTACCCTTCAATGCCATGGTGATCTCCTGCGCCTATCATACCGCAAATTAAGGTTGACTGGCGATGGGGGAAGTGGCATTTAGGGATGTTCACTCAATATTGCGTTTATCCAGCACGCGTTTGGCCTTACCCTGACTGCGTTCGAGGGTTTGGGGTTCGACCAGTTTGACTTTCACAGAGATGCCGAGTATTGAGTGAATTCGCTTGGTGAGCAGATCGCGCAGCACGGTCATGCGGTTGAACGATTCAGAGAACATCTGCTCGGAGACTTCCACCCAGACTTCGAGGGTGTCCAGCGCGCCTTCGCGGGTGACGACGAGCAGGTAATGCGGCGAGGTACCTTCCGTCTCCATGAGCACATGCTCAATCTGGGTGGGGAAGACGTTGACGCCGCGGATGATAAGCATGTCGTCGGTGCGGCCTTTCACGCGAGACATGCGGGCGGAGGTGCGGCCGCAGGCACAGCGCGCGGTCGTGACGGCGGTAAGGTCGCGGGTGCGGTAGCGGATGACGGGCAGCGCCTCTTTCCACAGTGGTGTGACGATTAATTCGCCAATTTCCCCTTCCGCCACCGGCTCTTCTGTTAGCGGATCAATGACTTCCCAGAGAAACAGGTCTTCCGCGATATGCATGCCATCCTTGGCGATAACGCATTCGCCGGAGACGCCCGGGCCGCAGAGCTCACTCATGCCATAGTTATCGGTGGCGGAGACACCCAACTCCGCTTCGATGCGCGCGCGCATGCCTTCCGTCCACGGCTCGGCGCCGAAGAGACCAAGACGCAGGTGGATTTGTTTGCCGTGTTCCAACCCGCGCAGTCGGGCTTGTTCACCGATATACGCCGCATAAGAAGGTGTGGAGATAAAGGTGGTGGTCTGGAAGTCTTCCATGAACATGAACTGGCGGTCGGTGTTGCCAGATGAAACGGGAACGACGGTAGCGCCAGCACGCTCCAAGCCATAATGCAATCCAAATCCACCAGTGAACATGCCGTAGCCAAAGGAGATTTGTGCAATGTCTGACTCAACTACTCCTGCCAGCGACACCATGCGTGCCACCAGGTCAACCCAGGTATTCAGGTCATTTTTCGTATAGCCCACCACCGTGGGCTTACCGGTGGTGCCACTGGAAGAGTGAATACGTGTCAGTTCCGTAGGTGGCACAGCAAAAAGCCCAAAAGGATAGGTCTCATGAAAGTCCAACTTCGTGGTGTAGGGTAGCAGGCGGATATCGTCCAGACCGCGAATATCCGACGGCATCAGCCCCTTTGCATCCATCTTCGCCCGATAGTGCGGCACTTTAGCGTAGACATAGGCGATGGTCTCGAGCAGGCGGTCGAGTTGTCGGCGGCGGACGGTATCGCGGTCGGCGCATTCCCAGGTTGGATCCCATATTTTATGCGTGGTGGTCGTCATACGGTTGCCTTCTCTTCGGTCTTCGTGGTCGGTTGTGCATCGGTGAACGCTGCATCCACCAGCGTCTGGGGGGGCGGCGGGGTCAGGAGGCTGACCACCGGTACGACGATGAGCGGCACAATCATGGCAACGGCGCCGGCTGCCGGGATGTTTGGCTTGCCCCAGAGCACGAAGAGCCCAATGGAGGTTGCCAATCCACTAAGCATGCCAGCGAAGGCACCCGTTGTTGTGGTACGCTTCCAGAAGAGGCCGTACAGGTATGGCGCAAGGAAGGCACCGGCCATGGTGCCCCAGGCAATGACCATGAGGTTGACGATGACATCGAACTTGCTCATGGCAACGAGCAGCGAGACGGCAACGAAGACGGCGCAGAGCACGCGCATAAGTGACATGGTTGCCGCCTGGCTCATGTTTTTAAACGATGCTTTGAAGATATCAATCGAGATCGCCGAACTGGAGACCAACACCAGCGAGGAGAGGCTGGACATGGACGCGGAAAAGATCATCAGCAGTATAATCAGCACAAGGCCGTGGGAGAGATTGATGCCCGGGTCAGTAAGGAAATAGGGCATGAGCATGTCGTAATTCTTCGCGCCGTCCTGTACCAGCGCTTGCGGAAAATCTCCATAGAAGAGATGCGTTAGCGCGCCGGTGAAGTAGGCACCGAAGGCCATGAAGAGCGCGAAGATGCCGGCAATGATCATGGCGCGGGTGACGTCGGTTTTCGCACGGATGGAGTAGAACTTCTGCACCATCTGCGGCAGTGCCCACGGACCGAAACTGGTGACGATGACCAGCGATAGTAAAATGATCCACCCCTCAAAGTGCGGGCCGGGCGGCGCCGGCGGGGGCGTCGTGCCGGGCGGTAGTGGCGGCGGGAAGAGCGCGGGCATATACGCCGGTGAACTGGCGAGTTTGTTCCAGGAGGCGAAGATGCCGCCATGCTGTCCGGCGAGGAGCATGACCATGATGAAGACGCCGATGAACTCGACGATGCCACGAATAAAATCGCTGACCGCCACCGCGAAGTAGCCACCCATCACCAGATAGACGCCGGTGAGCACGGCCAGGAAGATGAGGGCCGAATTGTACGGGATGTTAAAGACGCCCTGGAAGAGGTAGCCCAAGCCGGTGTAGACCGATGCGGAATACGGCAACAGGAAGAGAAAGATCACGATAGCCGCGATGATCTGCATCCCTTTGCTGCGATAACGCGCGTGAAGGAACTCCGGCAGGGTGAGGGCGTTCAGGCGCGCCGTCATCTCTCGCGTGCGGCCCGCGAGCAGCCACCATGCGAGGATGGTACCAATGAGGGTATTGCCGAGGACAATCCACATAGTGTGGATACCGAAGCCCCATCCCAGCTTACCGGCGTAGCCGATGAAGAGCACGGCGGAGAAGTAGGTGGTGCCGAAGGCGAAGGCGCTCATCCAGGGGCCAAGTGTGCGGCCGCCAAGGAAGAAATCGCCTACGGTCTTCGTTCGCTTCATGCACCAGTATCCGACACTGAGCATCACAAGGACGTAGATGACGACGATGATACCGTAGACCAGTGGGGACATTCCGTTTATAACTCCTTCAACTCATCAGCGGATATCAAGGGGATGCCCTCTGCGCACAGGATGGCTTCGCCGGCTGCCAGATCCTCCATACCGAAGGCGATGATGGACTGAACGATGGCGTAGGCGTATTCGACGTTGATGCCACGGTCGGCAAGGCCGGCGAGGGCGCGAGCCAGACCGCCCGGAACATCCGGCACGCGGGCGAGCGCCACCGGGCCTTCGTGCACGGTAAAATGCGCCGTCCGCAACGCGTCTACCGCCTTCATCTCGTCATTGACGATGAGTCGCAGAATGCCGAAGTCCGCAGTATCAGCGATGCTGAAGCCGCGGATGTTGATGCCGCGATCTCCCAAAATGCGGGTAACTTCAGCAAGCCGGCCGGCGGTGTTATCTAGAAATACCGAAAGCTGGGTTACTGGCATGGGGCACCTCCTCGATTCACTTACCGGACATTTACTTAATCTTATTCAACAAGGATGGGTAAAATCCTTCCGGCGGTGAGAAAAAACGGGTATACGCAAATAATGTTGGATGTCATCCGGCTTGGTTTGGTGCAACGGGTCGGCTTTCTGGGTAGGGTGGAGTGGCCCCCGTACCAGAAAGGCCACATCCATGCGCTCTCGTCACCCACGTCTCCCTCCTAATGCCGTCCAACCCTTGCTGGCCCTCGCCCCGGCCCAGTTCATGGACGGCGCCCCGGCGCTCGCCCGTGCCGAGGAGGTGGTCGCCCAGCTCTTCCGGCAACTCGGCCCCGCACTCATCGAAGGCCTGCTCCAGGGGGCCCTCCCGGATCCCCCGGCGGAAAAGGGGGCACGCCGCTCTGTTCGTGTGGGCACGCCTGCCACCGCCATGGCGCCCGACCACGCTAATCTGCCAGCACGGGGAGGTCCAGTTCACGCGCCCCTACTGGCGGTGCCCCGCCTGCGGGCAGACGTATGCCCCGGCCGATACCGCCGGGGAACTACCGCCCGGCAACGCCTCCTGGGGCGTCCGCGCCATGGCCGCGCTGGTCGGCGCGCTGGTGCCGCAGGGGGAGGCATGGCGGGAGCGCCAGGCCGCGGCGTTATGGGAGGACGGGCCGCAGACGACCCTGCGGGCGCTCATCGCCCTCCAACGGGACGCGCGCTGCCGGAGGCGACCCGGGAGGCGGCGCGGGCCTGCTTCACCTATCTCTGGCATAATCGCCACCGGGTGGACTATGCCGACGCGCGGCGGCGCGGCTTCCCCTGTGGCAGTGGACGGATCGAATCCACCATCAAAGCCACCGTCCAAGCGCGGGCGAAAGGGCCGGGGATGCGCTGGGCGCCCGCGCATGTCCAGGCCGTCCTCAATGTGCGGTGTGCCCTCGAGAATGGCGACTTCCTGCTGGCCGGTGCCCAGGCGAAAGCCGCCGCGTGCGCGCCCGGGGATCCTGCCGCCGCCACGCCGCGGCCCCGGCTTGCCGCTGCAGCATCCGCGTCCGCCCGCGCGACCGACCCGCCATGTCGCCACGCCGCGTCCGCCGGATTTGCCCATCAAACAGGCGGCACGCATTGTGAAGGGAGCGGTGCACTTGGGATGAGACCCACCAGAATATGCGTGCACCCGGGATATTCTCACGAGGAATCCTGCACCTGCGAGGCGAAGCATAGAACCGTCATGCTGGGAGTCATCAATATCTGCAAACTGCCGGGAATGTCTTCGCACGAGGTGGTGGCGCGGGTGCGGCGCATCACCGGGTTAAAGCGAGTGGGGCATGCCGGCACGCTGGACCCATCCGCCTGCGGCGTGCTGCCGGTATGTCTCGGGCCGGCCACGCGGCTGGCGGATTACCTGGTATCCGAGCCGAAGGTATATCGCGCGGAATTTCTCCTCGGCGTCGCCACCGATTCGCATGATGCCGAAGGCGATGTCACTGCGCGCGTGGATGCCACGCATCTGACAGAGGAGGAGTTGACCGCCGTGCTGCCGCGTTTCACGGGTGTGCTTCGGCAGCGGCCTCCCGCGCATTCGGCGGTCTTCATCAATGGCGTGCGCGCGTATCAGTTGACGCGCCAGGGCCAGGAGGTGGAGATGCCGCAGCGCGAGGTGACGGTGCATGCCTTCACACTGGTGCGCTTCATCCCCGGCACGGTTGCGCGAGTATTGGCCGATATCACCTGCTCCGGCGGCACCTACATCCGCAGTCTGGCGCGCGACGTCGGCGAGGTGCTGGGAGTGGGGGGGGCGCTCAGCTTTCTTGCCCGGACGCGCGTTGGTGACTACCGCATCGAAGGCGCCGTCACTCCCGACGAGTTAACGGTGGCGATGGAAATTGGACGCCTGTCCGAGCACTTGATTCCCGCCGACCGCGCAGTGGCCTACCTGCCCGCCGTGCATCTGCCGGAAGAGGAAATCCTCTATCTGGAAGGGAAATTTGTGTCCGTTGACGCCGCCGAGGGTATATACCGCGTGTATATCGGAGCCCACTTCGCGGGTATTGGCCAGGTCAGGGAGGGACAGGTGCGGCCGATGGTGAATCTGAAAGAATCCTGAACTCCCATCTCACGAAAACGGATAACCATGACGCTGTCTCAACGATTGTCTATCTGCATCACGCTTCTTATGGTCCTGCTTCCGGCTTTCGCCGACATTACACCAGACCGCATGCTGCTGCTGCGCGGCGCCATCGCGCTGCATGAGGGACGGCCACATGACGCGGTAGCGGATTTGCGCGAAGCCGCCGATTTGCGGCTGGAAGACTGGCAGTGCCAGATGCTCTACGGGCAGGCCCTCTCCGCCGCCGGCCTGCACGCCATGGCCGCCGGTCAACTGCGTCGGGCAGTGATGCTCGCGCCCACCGAGATACAAACGTGGGTGGCGCTGGCAACGGGGGCGCGCGCCGCCGGCGACACATCGCTGGAACTGATTGCGCTCTCAGGCCAGTTGCGTTTCTTCCCGGAGGATCCGCTGTTGCTGCGCCGGTTGGCGGATGTATATGCCGCCAGTGAGCAGAAAGAGGCTGCCGCGCGCGCGCTGGCGCAGTGGGAGTCCAGTCTACCGCCATTAGAGCTGGAAGCCGGCTACTTGATCGGCAGCCGCAAGGCGACACCGCACGAATTGCGCATGATTCTGCAGGAGAACCCGAACCACCTCGGGGCGCTGCCAGCACTTGCGACCGATGAATGGAAAGCCGGCAACCGCGACGCCGCGTATAAAATCCTTAGCCGCGTCATCAAACTGCGACCGAATGATCCGGTCATCATCAACAGTTACGCCCACGCCTGCTTCGTACTCGGTAAGCCCGATGAGGCGTTGAAGGTGCTGCATGCGGCCGCGCCGTTGGGCAATTTTGAGCTGGACCGCGCGCTGGCGAATTGGAGCATTTCGCAGCGTGAGTTCACCGAGGCGATCGGCCCGCTGCAGCGCATGCTCATGCGCGAGCCGGTGAATCCCTACGTGAACCGCCAGCTTGGCGTGGCAGCGCTCTACGCCGGCGATTACGACACCGCGCTCGCCGCGCTCAGGGTAAGCTGGATGAAACAACCCGATCCGGTCACCGCGCAACACTATGTCAGCGCGCTCTTTGCCGCCGCAAAAGTCCAGGAAGGTGAAGAGTTGCTCGCCCGCGCCATGGCGCTCTTCCCGCAGGAGACGCTGTTGAAAGCGATGCTTGCACAGCGCATGTGCCTTACGGATCGCCTGCCCCAGGCCGCGCAATTGACGCTGGAATTGTCAAAAGCACGTCCGGAAACCGTGCCGCTTCTCATCCTTGCCGGCGAGCGTTTTTTACAGGCGGGTTTGATTCCCAAAGCCGCTGAGGTGGCGGCAACGCTGCGCGATAAATACCCGGATGACGTGGTGGCGATTCGGGGAGCTGTCCGCCTGTATCAGCGGCTGGCCAACCTGTCCGAGGCGCGCGGCATCCTCACGCGTTACCTCGCGCCAAACGTGAAAGCGCCGATGGGCTGGTCGGAGGTGATGCTGGAGATCGCGAATTATGCGTTGGAGAATAACCAACTCCCGGAAGCGGAAAGCGCCCTGACCGAACTCTTTAAGCACGACACTGGATACCGGCCTGCGTATCTGGCGTTTGGCCGCCTGCGGCAGCAGCAGCGGCAATGGGGCGAGGCGATACGCCTGTATACCCAGGCGTTGACGCGCTGGCCGAACGACCGGGAACTGCTGCTGGCGCAGGCGCGTATCGCGCGCGAATCCGGTAACTACGCGCTGTCCTTGCAAACCTACACCCGCCTGCGCATCCGCGAAGAGAGCGCCGCCGGCTGGTTGGAACCCGGTGATATCTATCACATCCAGGGGGAGGAAGACAGCGCGCGCGCCTGCTGGCGCAACGCCATGCAGTGCCCCGGCGGCGGGGTACGCGCCCGCCTGGCACTGCTCATCAGCTATGAAGGTGCCGGCGAAGAGGATAAAGCGGCGGCGGCGCTGGACGATCTGCGGCAGTTCCTGACCGACGAGCGCGCGCGGAAGACGACGGCCTGGCGAGAGTTCCTTTCCGCCTACGCGCTGACCCCCACGGTGGAGGAGACGGAAGCCTTGCTCCTGATGGCTGCCGACCTTATTGATCCCGCGCCGCTGACGCACTGGCGCAAACCGGAACCGCCGCCGGCGGAGGAAGCGCCGGTTGCCGAGGAGAAGGCTGGCACCGAGCCTGCGATGGAGCCGGCAGTCGCCAAACCTGAAAAGACAGGAGAGTAGCTCTCCGGCGTTGCCCATTCCCCCCGTTTGTGATAGCCTATACCGGACGGCAGCCTGGCGCTGTCCGGTGGAGTGTGTGTTATGGATCAACCGATATATCAACCGTCAACCTGTCCGCTGGATGCGCCGGCGGTGACGACGATGCGCTCGCTGGTGCTGATTTATCACGAGGATTTTGAAGATGCCATCAATGGCATCATTCAGCGCGGTATGGGGGTGGCTCGCTATACGAAGATCCGCAACGTGGTCGGCGCGCGGGTGGAAACGATGCAGGATATTGACTATCAGCCGGAAAGCCGCAACCACATGCTCATCCTTGTCGCCGACTGCGATACGGTGCATGGTATCGCTCGCGAGTTGAAAGCGCTGCGCGAAAGCCGCGGCCACGGCGTGCGCGGCTACATTACACCCGTGGAAGAAGTCATCTGACCTGACGACGCATGAAGATTCCTGATCTGCTGCTGGTGGCGCTCGGTGGCGCCCTGGGCGCGTGGGCGCGCTTTGGGATGACGGGCATCAACCGCCTGGCCTTTCCGTATGGCACGCTGCTGGTGAATGTCGTCGGCTGCCTGATTATGGGCGTCATGCTGCGCGGCATCGAGATTGGCGTGGTGAAGTCGGAGTGGCGCCTCTTCCTCGCCATTGGTTTCCTCGGCGCGCTCACCACCTTCTCCACCTTTAGCGCCGAAACACTCGCCTTTCTGAATAAAGGCAGCCTCTCCACCGCGTTGCTCTACATCGGCGTCACGGTGGCCGGCTGCCTGGTGATGGTCACCCTCGGCTATCGAGCCGCCATGCTCGTCTGGCGCTAAAGGAGGTTGCCATGCCCTTTTCTGAATCACGCAACGGCAAACTGCTCCGCATCTTCATCGGCGACTCCAACCGTTACCACGGCCGCCCACTGTACGAAGTGATTGTCGAGAAAGCACGCGAGCGGAAACTCGCCGGAGCGACCGTGATTCACGGCTTGATGGGGTTTGGCGCGAAGTCGCACCTGCACGCCGCCGGCATCCTCCGCTTCTCCGCCGATCTTCCCGTCATCATCGAAATCGTAGATCTGCCGGAGCGCATTGACGCCTTTCTCCCGGTCGTGGACGAACTGGTGGACGACGGCCTGGTGACCATCGAAGCGGCGGAAGTGCTGATATACCGGCATGAGAAGAAGTAATTTCACCGCAAGTGCGCAGGGACAGGCCATCTGGCCTGTCCCATTGACAAATCCTCTGCGTTCTCTGCGCACTCTGTGGTAAATTATTTCACTCCGTCCACGGCTGCCCCATCTCATCGCCTTTCAATTGCCCGGCGATGCCGCGGCGGAGGTAGTCATACACCTCGCGGATAGGCAGGCGAATCTGCGCCATGCTGTCGCGGTCGCGGATGGTGACCGTCTCGTCGCTGAGTGTCTGGAAGTCCACGGTGATGCAGTATGGTGTGCCGGCTTCGTCATGGCGGCGATACGCTTTGCCGATGTTGCCGGTGTCTTCGTAGACCACCCGCATCTCGCCGGTGCTCTGCAGATCGCGCTTGACCGTTTTACAGGTATCTACAATTTCCGGCGCGTTGCGCTTTAGCGGCACCACCGCAGCCTTGATGGGCGCCATCGCCGGTTTCAGCCGCAAAACGGTACGCGTTTCGCCGTTCGGCAGCGTTTCTTCGTCATAGGCTTCGCAGAGCAGCGCCAGCACGTCGCGGTCCACCCCTGCGGACGGCTCGATGACGAAGGGCACCACCGGCTTCTGAGTGTCGGGGTGGGGGATGGTCAGCTTCGCCGTGCTGTGCTCGTTCGGCGCCACGTGGGCGTGAAGACCTAGCTCCCCCTGACTGCGTGAATGCGAGCCGAGGTCAAAGTCGGTGCGGTTGGCGATGCCCTCGATCTCCTCCCAGCCGATGGGGTATTTGTACATCAGATCCACGGTGGCTTTGGAGTAGTGCGCCAGTTCATCCGCCGGCACGTGGTACAGCCGCAGGTTGTCGGCGCTCAAGCCGACCGATACCCACCAGGCCAGCCGGTCTTCCACCCAGCGCGTGTGCCACATCTCATCCTCGCCGGGCAGCACGAAGTATTCGATTTCCATCTGCTCGAACTCGCGCACGCGGAAGATGAAATTGCGCGGGGTTATCTCATTGCGGAATGCTTTACCGATCTGCGCGATACCAAAGGGTAAGCGGCGGCCGGTGGAATCTACCACGTTTTTGAAATTGATGAAGATGCCCTGCGCGGTTTCCGGGCGCAGGTAGGCGAAGGACTCCTCATCCGCGACCGGCCCTACCTGCGTGCGGAACATCAGGTTGAAGGGGCGCGGCTCGGTGAGATCGGTGGACCCGCAGCGCTCGCACTTGCCGCCCGCCACGTGGTCAGCCCGCCAGCGGCTCTTGCATGCCCGACAGTCCACCATCAAGTCTACGAATGTCTCTTCGTGGCCGGAGTAGCGCCAGACGAGTTTATTCATCA
>JAKIYB010000122.1:0-284 GCA_022708765.1 Armatimonadota bacterium
CCCCCGCTGGTAGGCACGGCACCAGTGATGTCGTTCAACTGCATAAGATCGAGTAGCGGGAGCGGTAAATCGCGCAGCATGCGCCCGCGGTAGCCGTAACTCGGCGACGGGAAGAGCTGCGTGGTAATCATATTCTTCGCGCTTGGAATGCGGGTGAACCAGCGTACCAGGCCTTTGACGCCTTCTTCCGAAGTGGGCATGGGCTCAAGCAGCGATTTGAGTTGCATGCCGTGCGCGCCGCCGGCGACCAGCACCGCCATAGCCGAATCGGAGACATAGTCGGG
>JAKIYB010000122.1:294-10159 GCA_022708765.1 Armatimonadota bacterium
AGTTACCGTGACTTGCTGTACTTCTACCGGCTTGCCATACGGGCGAATCTTCACCGCCAGGTTTACTTTATCACCGGGATGTGCCACCAGGCGGTCCGGCGTGATCTTTTCGATGATGGCGAAGTTACGTTCCGGCGAATAGTTCATGTCAATAGTGACTTTTGTCAGCTTCACCGGTTCGTATGGATTCTGCATGAGCAGATCCGCGAGCAGATAGAAGTCGCCCATGGGCAGGAAGCTGGTATTGACCAGCGGCGAGACAATCATGTTCTGTTCGATATCGCCGAGTGCATCCGTGCCGATGACGGTGCGCGCGGTGAAGGTACCTTCATCCGAGAACAGGTCGCCCATCTCTGACGAGCCGTTATACAGCACCCAAACGTAAAGCATGAAGGGCGTGAAATTCGGATTGTGGATCATCTCTACTGAATAGCGGCGATCGAGTTTCCGCTCCGGATGACTGAGGAAAAGGTTCACCGGGAACATCGTCGGTCGCTGACCGAGCTTGCCACCGACGGCAAAGCGCCGGTCGGAGACCATCGTTCCGACACGGCCCATTGGAGACGCCAGTTTGAAGGACGATTCACCGCTATTGACGATGCCGTGCACATACGCGGCGGACATCGGCATGTCGCTCTTGCCCATCCCGAAGAAAGGATGGCCGAACGCGAGAATGGTGTCTCCTTTCACATATGTGACCGTACCAACAGCACTCATGTTGGCGTCGCCTTCCATCAGCGACACCGCGACGGCAGAGCCGGGCTCAAGCGGCGGCGCCGGGCCATCTACCGCGCCCGGGCCCATTTCAGCGCGCATGTTATAACGCGCGAGTAACTGGCGCAGTGGTTTCAGCGAGGCATCCGGGAAGCCACTGGTCAGCACCGGCGCGCTAACGGGCGCGAGCACCAGGGTGGTAGGGTCGGCTTTCGCCTGCAGTGTTACCGCTTCATCGGCAGTACCGGCCACCTTCACGCGGGTGATGAGCTTATCGCCGAGGGCAATGACTTTGCCACGGGGCATGAGCGAGCCAATGAGCGGTGGGTTGACCGAACCCGGCTGGGTGGACTCCAGCATGGCAGCAATGGGCGTGACGCCGGCGATGGCTTCCTGCTGGAAGTTCCAACCGTAGGCGTAGGCGCCAATAAGGCGGTCATCGAGATAAATCGGGCTGCCGCTCATCCCAGATACGGTCTGCAGTTTGCGCTGCACTACCGGACCGCTGGTGACTTTGATGAGGATCATATCGAAGCCGAAATCAATCTTTTTCAGCACGCCGATGACTTCGACATCGAATTTTTCAACGGCGGTGCCTTCAAAGACCGTCTTTCCATAGCCTACCATGCCAGGAAAAATCTCATCAAGTCCCATCATCTCCTTGGGATTCCAGGCGAGTTGGGCTGACGCGAGTGTTGAGCACGCGCCAAGCAGGCAGAAACAGAGACACAGCAGCCAACTCAGTCGTTTCACCGAAGCCTCCTTATGCCAGGCCGGGTTCCCGCCCATGCGCCGAGCGGGGTTGGGCGGTGGGGTATCTGTCAGCAGTCGCACTTACGCGCACTGGGACGCTTATTCGAGCCCCTATACAAACAGTTCCACACTGCACAAGCATTTATTCGCGATTTCCTACGGCGAATCCTCTTTTTACGCTGGAAAAATGGCGTTATCCCGTTTCACCGCCATTATCTGTATAAAAAACCGAGGTAGCCGTGACATAGCTATCCACATACTCTCCCGCCGCTTGAACAGGAAGCGAGATATGCCCGTCGAATATGCCCATATCATGGGCACTGTTGAATTATGGCTCGGAAGGGCCGGTTGTGGCAAGACCGGGCAAGCGCTACGTGTATTCTTTGGCGAACTTTCACGCGACGCGCGAAGCGCACGGTATCTGGCGCCGACGGTAGGACACAAGCGCAGTATCGAGCATCTGCTGCTGCGAGATGGCGGTGGTTTGCCCGGCGACCCGGTGACGACCTTTTTTAACTTCGCCGAAGAGGTAGCTGCACGCGCACGCGTACAAGGTCGCGCGCTCACCGAGGTGCAAAAATTTCTACTGCTGAAGCGCTTGCTGCGCGAGACCACCACTGACGCCTATCAGACAGTCAAGCGCTATCCCGGTTTCCTGCAAGCGCTACGCGATGCTATTGACGAGATGAAAGTACAAATGATCCGCCCGGAGGCTGTGCTGGCGGCGGCTACGCTGGCGGAACAGCGCGGATTACTGGATCTTTCGCGCAAGCTGGCCGATCTCTGCCTTCTCTACGGCGAATATCAGCATCGCGTCTTCAGCGACCAACTCTATGATAATGAAGGGATCATGTGGATCGCGGCCGATGAATTGAACCGTGATCCCTCGCTCTTTGCTGAACTCCGCTGCCTCATTCTCGACGGGTTTGCGCGGCTCACTCCGGTACAGGTGGCTTTCGTTCGCGCATTGTCGTCTCGGGTGCCGCGCATCATTGTGCTTTTCGACTGCGATCGCGGGAGAGAGAGTGGCACCTATCATCCGGTGCTCGATTCGATTCACGCGTTGCGCGCACTGAAACAGGATGGTATCGCCGTCCAGGTAGGTTCTTCGGTGTACTGCCCAAAGGCAGCCCGGCTACCGGTGACGGCGCTACAGCACACACAGCGGGCGTTATTCCGCAACGCCGAGGAGCCATGGACGCGGCAAATGGATGATGACTCGCTGCAACTCTTCATCGGCGCCACGCCCGCGCACGAAGCGGAGATGATCGCGCGGGAGATCCGCGCGCTGCTGCGGCAAGCGCCGGTGATGGATGGCGCGCCACTGATGGCCGAAGACATCGCCATCCTGGCCCGCGGGATGGAAGCGATACGTGAGCGCATTTTCCCGGCGCTGGCACACGCCGGTGTGCCGTGCCAGCAACCGCCGGCGTTACTGGCGCATACCGGGGTAGGGCGCGCGCTGCTGGGGGCATTCGCATTGGTCCGAGAAGGCTGGACGCGCGAGCGAGTGATCGCGTTGCTGAAAAGCGGTTTGCTGGCCATCCCACGTGGGACCGCCTTTCGTATAGAAATGGCGGCACGCGCCACCTGCTTGCGTCCGGACCGGACGGCCTGGACGACGCAGTGGCCCGATGACGATACCGGCGACGCGCTGGCAACTGCGCTGACACCGCTGCTCTCCTTTGACACTATATACTGGCAAGGGGATGGAACGGTGTTGCTGGACGGGGTGCATGCGCTACTTGACGCGTTCCGCGCAACGGCACTACCTCAGGAGATGCGCTTTCCCGACGAAGACGCAGAAGGCGCCGCGCGGCACGCGGCAACGCTGGCCGCCATCACCGCGGCGGAAGATGTGCTGGATGAATTGCGCGGCCTGGGATCCTTGCTGGGTGGTTTCAACGGTGATGAACTGCTGGACGTGATCACGACCGCGCTGTTGCAGGAGCCCGCGGAAGCGAGCATGAGTGGCGGTGGGGTGACGATTCGCCCGGTTCATGCCACTGGCGGGCAGAAGTTCAAGGTTGTATTTCTCTGTGATTTGCGCGAGGGATCCTTTCCCCGGCACCTGCGCGAATCGACCTTCTTACTGGATGATGAACGCGGGCGCGATTTGCCGGCGCTGAAAATGCCACTGAGCCCACGGCGACATATGGAGGAAGATGAGCGCTACTGGTTCCTGCACGCGGTGAATTCCGCAACTCACCGACTGGTGCTCAGTTACTCGGCGCATTCGTCCGACGGCACGGCTTTCGAACGCTCCTGTTTTCTCGACACGGTTACGCGCATTGCGCCAGAACTGCGGGACGCTTCGCGTTGGGTGCGCACGACACAATTCCGCGACCTGACGCCCCCCCCGGCGGAAGCAGAGACACGCGAGGAATTCTTCGCTGCGCTGGTTGCGTCACTGAAGAGCACCCCTGCCGAGAGCGAAGAGGTCAGGACAGTGGCGGCAGCGTATACCGCCTGGCTGGGCACTGGTAATCCGGCGTTACGCGATCTTACCGAGCGCGCGCCTTTTCGTGATGGCGTGCTATCAGGCCTGGTGGCCACCGAACTCGCCGCGCGGGATAAACCGTTTTCCGCCACCGAACTACAACGCTACATGGATTGCCCATTCCTGTGGTTCGTCTTCTCCTGTTTGCGCGCGCAACCGCCGCTGGAGGAATTCGGTGCGCTGGATCGGGGTTCAGTGCTGCACGGCATCCTTAAAACCATGTATGCCACGCTGCCTACACCACTGGCCGCCAGCACGCTGGAAGCGCTAATGGATCAGGGCAAAGCGCTGTTAGCGGAGCAGTTGCAGGCGTTGCCTGGATTCATGAATCTGCCAACGCACCTGCGCGCCATCGAAACAGAGACGCTGACCCGGATGCTGACACGCTTTCTGGCGCATGAAATCGCTCGCGCGCAGACGCGCAATCTTCGGCCGAGTCATTTCGAACTCCCATTCAACTTGCAACTCGATCTCGACGGTACGGCAGTGACGCTACGAGGAGCGATAGACCGGGTTGACGTGACTCCCGGCACCCCAAGGCGGGCAGTCGTCATTGATTATAAGTTCTCGACGAACAACTACGGCGGCGCGAATCTGGAACGGGGTAAAGTGCTGCAGGCACCGCTCTATGCACTGGCGGTGCGGGCGCTGCTGCACGCCACGCCACTGGGGGTGGAATTTCTCGGACTGCGCAAAGGGGACGTTACAGGCATCGGCAGCAAAGAGTTGGAGCAGATATGCGACAGCACGACCGGGTTGAAACTTCTCGATCCCGATGACTGGCACGCCTACCTGCACGGCCAGGCGGCGCGCATCGCCGGACTCATCGGTCGCATGGGGGACGGCGCCATTTCGCTCGATCCCCACACGCATCGCTGTCCCGATCATTGCCAGGCCTGGCCCGCATGCCGCGGGGAATGGGCGATATTGAAGGCACGGTATTACGCGAATGAGAAGCGAGAGAGCACAACGGAGCCCGCGACTATGGGGTAAGAGGTAGTGCTCACTCACTCCGCGGCAGCAGATCCGTCAGGCTCTCCAGCGTAGTCTTTTTATCGGTCTGATGTGCGGTTAGCCACCGTATCACCGGATTGCGCCAGTGATCGTCAACGCGCTCCGGGTTTGGATCGGCGGTTTTAAGGTGGGGACTGGTGTTGTAGAGATAATCAATGATGAGAATGCGGTAGGTCTCCGCGGGATTGAGTGGTTGTCCGGCGAAGAGAAGGTGACCATCCTTTATTCGTAAGCCACCATAATGAAGAATTTCACCTGGCGGCTGGTAGTCGGCAAGCTGTTTACCGGTGAGTTTCATGCGCAATAGAGAATTATTAAACGGCATCACGCCATAGAGATCCATGCGGCGGATAGCGCCGGGGGCGAAATCCTGGCGCAGGCCACCCATATTCACGATCGCGACATCAGCTGGATGAATCGCGAGCCAGCTATCTACCACCAGGTTCGCAATGCCCCAATGACGCGTCAGGCCCGTGGCGGTGTAGGCGATAATCTCCCGGTCTTCGGCTGGAAGGCGCTTAGTCCATGTCTCGATTAGTTCCGCCGCCTGGCGATCAATTTTTACGCCTTTCGCATCCTGTTGCAGCCACACCTGCTTCGCCGCGCGCACCAGCGCCGTACCCTCCTCCGAATCCACCTCCAGATCAATGCGGCTGTAGCCTTTCCACCACTCACCCGAGTTGATTACCCAGGTGTCGCCGACTTTCTTCTGCCCGAATTCATGGCTGTGCCCGCCGAGGATGAGGGGGATGTTCAAGTCGGCAACGTCATTCGCGAGCTTTTCCAGTGCCGCCATCTCAGCATGGGCGGCGATGATGATGGTTTTTGCGCCCCGGCCACGTAATCCTGCCGCCAGCGCGCGCACGGCATCAGCATACGCCTGGACCTTTAAAGAACCAATATTCGCGTAGCGCGCCAGATCCTTCACGGTGAGCGCAATGACGCCTACCTTCACTCCCTGTTCCTCATACAGCAGAGAGTTGCCTACCATGGAACTCATGGTACCATCAGCGTTACGCAGATTGCCGGCCAGGAAAGGGAATCGCGCCCATTGCGTCAGCTTCTTCAGGCCCTCTTCACCGAAGTCGAATTCGTGGTTGCCCACAACCGACAGGTCATACCCCATCAAGTTCATCATCTCCACTGCCGGTTGTCCCTTGAAGACGGTAGACAGCGTGGGACCTGTGGCGATATCACCGCAACTGACGACCAGGAATTTTTGCGGTACATACTTTTCCGCCGTCTTCCAGTAGGCCAGCATCTGGCCCGGGCCGCCATAGACCTGACCGTCAGTAATCTGGGGTTCCAACCAGCCATGCATATCGCCAGTCGCAAGGATTTGTACTGTTGCGCTCCAGAGTGGGAGAGTCAGCAGGCTCGCGAGGGCGCATATAACACGCAAGCGGAGGATGGACATGATAGCGCTCCTTTCGGGGAATTAGTATAACATAATTATCGCGATTTCGCCTGTTCTCGAAGTTACGTAACGATAAGTATATATCCAGTCACCCCGACTGCTTGCCCGTCATCTCCTCAATATCAATCCGCAGTACGGTGGTACGCGCGATGATCGCTTCGGGCATCAGGCCTTCTACACGAGTATACTGGCGCACGATCGCGCGAAGACCAGCCGCTTTCTCCTCGTGATTGGTGACGATCGATGCGCGCCCGAATGCCAGCACGCTACGGTAGCGATAGCTGATTCGGCAAGGTTCCAATGCCGGCAGCACGGCGTTGTCGGTGTCAAACACCACGCAGACCCGTGGGTTCACCCGCAAAATATCCAGTTTCCGGCCTTCATTGGCGCAATGCAGGTATAGTGTCGTGTCAATCACGCCGAAGCAGAACGGCAGCGCATAGGGGTGATCGCCATCTACCATGGCCACGCGGCACACCTCGGCGTTTCGAATGATCGCCCAGAGCGCCGCCGGATCAGTTATCGCCTGTTCAGATCGTCGCATGGTGTTATTCTCCTGTATACGCCTGCATGCAAAGCAGATTCTCGCGTTTCCACCAGCCTTGCCGTTCCCAGAAGGCCTGGCCGTTGTTATTGTCGGTGTAGACCATTATTGTGCATTTGACGATACCCTCTGCTCGTAATACGGCAAGACAGCGCCGTATCATCTCACAACCGATGCCCTGGCCACGGTACTCCGGTTGCACCGCCAGATGGCTCAAATATCCCCGTCGGCCGTCATGCCCGCAGAGCACCGCGCCCACCACATGCGTGCCATCTCGGGCAACCAGACTCATGCCGGGATTACGGCGCAGATAGACGGCAATGCCGTTGCGAGAGTCCGCTTCGTCCAGATGCAAACCGATCCCGGGCATGCCGTGCCATACGTTTATAACGGCATCATAATCGTCAATGGTCATCGAAGCATACGATATCGTCATGGTCTTCTCCGATAAAAAAACCTCCCGGCATCCGGGAGGTGAGCAAGCAGCGCGCAATCCGGATGCCGGTTATGGCGTCCAGTGGTGACGGGCGATCCATGCGTTGCGCATCAGCCGAGTTGTCATGCGCGCAGTATACGGGTGCATGATCAGTGGTGTCAACGATAGGTACGAATCGCGGTTGGCGGCTCAATCGCACAATAATATGAAAATTTTTCCAATGAAGTTTTTTTGCGACAGGAAGGAATTACGCGAAGGCGAGCGAATTAAGAACGAAAGCTTCCCTCACTTCGGTGAGGTGCCCAAGCGCTGGTGCGGGGAAGTGCCGCACGTAACACTATTCTTAGAGGAGGCTACGAACATGGCTGAAGCGTATTGCGTGAAGTGCAAGGCCAAGCGGCAAGTGAAAGACCCGCAGCAGGTGACGCTGAAAAATGGCAAACCCGCGCTGACCGGCACCTGCCCGGAGTGTGGCCGCAAAGTCTTCAAAATCGGTGGAAAAGTATAACTCGTCTCCTGGTCATCGGACCACAAGATCACGCGTACCCGCGGCTTGCCGCGGGTACTGCTATTTATCATGCCTGAACTACCTGAAGTCGAGACCATCCGCCTGCAACTGGCGCCGCGGGTGACCGGAGAGCGCATTCGCGCGGTGAGGGTAACACGGACTCGCGCAATTCGTGCCCATGCCAGCGCCGGTGAATTTCGCGCGCTGTTGCTTCATCGTACCATCCTCGACATCCGCCGTCGCGGTAAAGCATTGTTACTGCTGCTGAATGGCGATTGCAGCCTGCTTGTCCGTTTGGGGATGAGCGGGCAACTGGTACTCGCTGACGCTGACGCGCCTGTAACACCCCATACGCACGTTATGCTTGAGCTGTCCGACGGGCGCGAACTACGCTACATTGATCCGCGTACCTTCGGGCAAATGGCGGTTGTCGCGGGTCACGACCCCGCTGCCATGAAGGAACTCGCTCATTACGGTCCAGAGCCGCTGGGCGACGCCTTCACCACCGAGCACCTTGTTGGCGTAATGGCGGGGAAGGGAACGTCAGTGGAGGCGGTGTTGATGGATCAGACGAAGGTCGTCGGTATTGGGAAAATATATGCGGATGAGTCCTGCTTTCTGGCGGGCATTGACCCGCGCCGGGCAGCGCGTTCCCTTTCCTACGACGAGGTGATTCGCCTGCGCGCCGCCGTACGTGATGTGCTCACACGTGCCATCGCGTGTCGAGGCACTTCCGGGCATGACAGCGCATATCGCGACGCCCATGGCGAACTCGGGAATTTTCAGTGCCATCTCAACGTCTATCAACGCGCCGGGCAACCCTGCCGCGTTTGCGGCACGCTGGTAGAATATCGTCCTTTCCAGGGGCGGCGCATCCATTTTTGCCCGCACTGCCAGCGCTAATGGGTCATTTGTCATGGATATCCGCATTGCGCCTATCGGGCGCGCCCTCACCCGCTGTTCCCTCTCTCCCAGTACTGGGAGAGAGGGAACAGCGGTTATCATGACAAATGACCCACTAGTATTCACTCCGGGACTCGTATCTGCTGTGCCGGTGTGAAACATTGCCGGGTGGCCGCCAGAATGCCGACCACGCTGGTAATGACGGCGGCCGCGGTAATCATATACATTACCACGATCTGGTAATACACCGCCTGTGCGGGTGGCTGCCCGGCAATGATCTGCCCGGTCATCATGCCCGGCAGCGAGACCACGCCCACAACCAGCATGGCGTTAACGCTGGGCATGACCGCTGTACGCAGCGCGTCACGGCGCACACGCGCCACCGCTTGCGCGGGATTCGCGCCCAGCGCCAATGCCGCCTCAATCTCAGTGCGCCGGCGGCTCAGATCACCGGCGAAACGATCAACCGCCAGCGCCACCGCTGTCATCGCGTTCCCCACAATCATGCCGGCCAGCGGCAGCAGGTAGCGAGGATTATACCAGGGCTCAATACGGAGAATGATTCCCGTGACGAAGAGGAGTACCAATATGCCTCCAGTGAGGATCGCGACCGTGAAGACGCCGGTTTTGCCGGGAAAGGCCGCGGCAACCCGGCCGCGGGCGGTATGCACCGCCACCACGAACATGATGGCCAGCGCCAGCAACGTGAGCGCCCAGTGCGCTTGTTGAAAAATGAAGGCGAGAACATAACCCGTGAGCGCGAGTTGGATAAAAGTGCGCACGGCACCCCATGCCATATCACGCTGCAGTCCAAGGTGCATCCACCAGGAGAGCAACACGGAGACCAGCACCAACAAGCCAGAGAATGCTACCTGCCAATATTCGAGTTTTATCACATCCGGCATCGGTTACCCCATCTCTGTTTTCAACCGGCGGAGCGAATCCAGCGCTGCCGGTGCATCAGGCAGTAAGGTCGCGTGCCCATCGTGCAGTAGCAGTACAGGACAATCCAGACGTGTCAGTATTTCGCGAGCATGCGTGACGATGATAAGGGTGATGCCTGTGTCGCGATTGCG
>JAKIYB010000123.1:0-7220 GCA_022708765.1 Armatimonadota bacterium
GTTTTACCGACAGGGGAAGTAACGGATCGTCTTACTCCCCCACCGTCCGCCGGTCCGCGCTGTCAAACGCGATGGCGAGGATGGCCAGATCATCCCCGATATTGCGGGCGTTGTGGTTGAGGTTGGGTGGCACGGTGATGACGTCGCCGGTGGTCATCGTCACTTCCTCATCGCCGAAGGTATGGACGATGGTGCCCTGCAGCACGTGGAGCACCTCGCTGCAGTTCGGGTGGGAGTGCCGGGGGTTCGCCTGCCCGGGGAGTATCTCGCAGATACCCACCGTCATGCTGGCGGAGTTCCCCAGCGCCGTTGACGCCTTCCAGATGAGACGCCCCCATTCCATCTCCTGCACCTGCGTCTCCGTGGCGGTCAACAGGTTGATCGTATTCATGCAGTCTCCTTCCACGCGACGACGCGCAGCGGTTCGTATCGCACCTCAACAGCCTCGCCGCCTGCGGCGGAGGCGAGGATAGCCTCGTACAGCACCATCGTCTTATAACTCTCGTAGATATTCGACCGCGTGGTGCGCCCTTCGCGGATCGCGGCCAGAAAGTCCACAATCTCCGCCAGGTGCCCGGTGTCGTTACCGCTGTCCCCCGCGCTGGTGAACGTCGGAGGTTCGCGCCACTCCGTGCATGAACCGGCTTCCGTGATGCGCCAGGACGAGGAGTTGTGCACGGTCATGAAGTTACCGCCGCGCACGGTGATCTCCACTTCCTCCGTGGGGATGCTAAACGACCGGCCATCAGCAAATGTGAATGACCCGACGGCGCCGTTGCGGAACTGCAGGCTGACGGCATAGGCGTCCGGCCCTTTAACAAAGGCAAATACGCGCTCCACATCCCCGAAGAGATAGCCGGCCAGATCTATAATATGCAGGCAAAAGTCAAAGAGAAAGGACCCGCGTAGCGTATCATTAGCATACTGTGCGGCGCAGTAGTCGAAGGAGATGGCATACAGGTCATCCGCCGCGAACTGGTCGATCCACGCCTTCGCGCGAGTGTAGGCGGTGGTGTACCGCTTCTTGAATGCGGTCATGCAGAGCATTCCGGTTTCCGCGGCTACCTGGGCGACGGCCAGAGTGGCAGCGGCGGACGGCGCTGGCGGCTTTTCCGTGTAGACGGGGATGCCGCGGCGCATCGCCACTTGAGCGAGCGTTGCGTGATGGTCCATGTCAATGCAGATGATCACGCCGTCGGGCTTTTCAGCCTCGACCATCGTCTCCATCTCCTGGTAGACGGCCCCGCCGAAGCGCCGGGCATTGCGCGCGGCTTTCTCCTGGTCCAGATCGCACACGCCGACCAGTTCCGCGCCGGCCAGGCCGATATACGGATAGATACGGCGGGAAGACAAATTCCCCGCGCCGACAATACACAGACGTGGATCAGACATAGCCAACCTCCTTGAGCAGCCGCTCCGAATAGACACGCGCCTCACCGAGCCAGCGAAGCGTCTGCTCCACATTAGCCCCCTCGACTTCCATCTCGACGACGAACTCGCCACCGTAGCCGATAGCCTTCAGGCAGCCGAACATGTGCCGCAAATCCAACTCCCCCTCGCCGAAAGGCACTTCCCTGCCATTTTTCATATCGCGAAAATGGACCAGTCCAATGGTACTGCGGGTGCTGAGCAGTTCAAAACCATCTTCCCAGCGCTCGCCGGCGCGCACGAACTGCCCCACTTCCAACAACGTCTGCATGCGCGGGTCATCAATGCCCACCAATACTTCCCGAAAGTCGGCTACGGTAGATAGTGGCGTGCCGTGGTGATTCTGCAGCACCGGGACCACGCCCAGCCCATCAATCGCATCGAGGTAGCGCGGCGCGGCCGCGATATACGTCGCCCGGCTGCTCGCTTTGAAAAGTACGCGCGTGGCGCCCAGCTTCCGCGCGAATCGGGTAGCTTCGACCGCGCGCACGAGCGTCGCATTAACGTCACGCTCGTCTACTGGCGGCAAGTGCATTGAACTGAACACGATGCCATGATGGTCGCCCATTGCCCGATAGACCGCCGGATCCTGGTCGAGTGCCACGGCGGACGCCGCCCAACTGGTGAATACCTCGAACTTCCGGTATCCCAGTGCGGCATAACGCTGTAGCGCGTCCTCCATGGGAAGCGTCGGGGTGCTGCAGGGGCTGACGACCAGATGATCTGTCATACCTGTCTCCATTCACACGCTATTCCGGTAGAGTGAAAATTGCCAGATAGGTGACGTGACTCGTAATCGGCGTTAAATCATGCATGTCCAACGCGTCGAAATACAGGCTGTCACCAGGACGAAGGTAGTACGTCTGATCACCAACACGATAAGTCATTTCGCCTGCGAGCATATAAATGAACTCATCTCCGGTATGCGAGAGTCCGTGCGGCGTCACCTGCCCACGTTCGGCGGTGATGAGAAATGGCTGCATGCGCTTGTTCGTGCGGCTAGCCGCAAAGGCATAGTACGCATACCCCATATCCGTCCGCGGCCAGGTTGTCGTATGTAACGCGTCACTGGATGTATAAACGGTAGTGCTCATCTGCTGTTCGTCCAGCAACGCCGCCGCGCTCACCCCTAGGGCATGCGCGATTTTCGTCAACGTAGCCAGCGCCGGTTGGCATGCACCGGATTCGATCTTTGACAACAAACCTTTCGTACAACCGCATGCATCCGCAATCTGCTGTTGCGTCTGCTGCTGCTGTCGGCGGATTTTCCGTATGCGAGAACCTGGAATACTCATAGTGTATTTTGTATCACTCTGTTATGTGGGAACTCAGTAATGCGGTGACTGCCTCCCCGATGCATTCGGGGCTGGCTCCTCCGAAAATCCCCCGCCATCCGTTCGAGCGCGCGGCAATACATGGTGACAGGCACGAACTATCCGCTGCTCGACGCGGCGCCGGATTATCCATACCGCGAAAATTCGTGCCTGTTAGCATGTATTTCACCAACAGCCGCCTGCCCTCAACACGAGAGCCTTTCCACCAAAAGATGGTGCCACCGCCACGGACGGCAAGGCAACGTTACATCATTGTCACCGAATAATCCGCTGCGCACGTATAAGGCACACAACATAATAGAGTAGTATTCAACCATGTTGAATACTACTCTACCGCGATGAAAAAGTCAAGCCATCGCCGTTGTTACACATCATCGCCGACATGCTTCAACGGAAATCGTTATCACTGTTTTCAGCGAACGTGCTATCATGTTTGGATCACCTGATTACATTGGAGTGCCCCCTATGACTGAATCAACCTCGGATAGCTTTGCTCCACGCCCAACCGTCGGCGCAATACGCTGGGATGCCTGGAGCGGCGGGGCGGTTACCCAGCAAGTCGAGCAGACACTCGCACCCGCGAGATACCACGCGCGCCTGCCCTGGTTTGCTGAGGTACTTGGCGATGGTCGCGTGCGCCTTGATGGCGGCCGGCAAGCGATCATGGACCGGGAGATTGCGTATGCCGCGGATGCCGGCCTGGATTACTGGGCATTCCTGCTCTATCCCGAACACACCGATATGAGCGATGCATTGCGCAAGTATCGCAGCAGTCCCATACGCCGGCGGATAAATTTTTGTGTGATTCTGCATAATGCTTTTGGGGTGAATGACGAACAGTGGCCGCGTGAGCGTAACCGCACAGTCGAACTGCTGCGCGAGCCTGGTTACCAGACCGTTTGCGGTGGCCGCCCCCTGGTGTATGCTTTTGCGGTGCGCCATCACGGCGCCTTTCCAGCGGCACGTTTCACCGAGTTCCGCCAGGCTGCGCAGGCAGCCGGTATTGAGCCCTATTACATTTATATGGGTTGGAATCCGGCGGATGATTATGCCGCAATGTCACCGTTGGGCTTTGACGCGGTTTCCCATTACGCCTGCGGCAGCGACGACGCGACCTATACGGCTCTGTGTCAACGAGTTGAAGCCGGCTTCTGGCAGCGGGCAGCGGATTCGCGTGTTCCATACGTGCCGTTAGTCACCACGGGTTGGGAGAAAAATCCGCGCAAAGATCATCCGGTCTCCTGGGAGTTGGATCACGATTATCACCGCCAAGCCGTCTTTCCCTCGATAGCTGAACCGGTGGAAATTGCGGCCCACCTTGGCAACGCTCTGACATTTGTGACAAACCACACTGTGTTGTGCCCCACTAATACCATCATCACTTATGCCTGGAATGAGCATGACGAAGGCGGTTGGTTGTGTCCAACCTGGACATTCGACGGCACGCCGAATACCGAACGCCTTGATGCCGTCCGCGCGCTGCTCGGTAATACCAGCGACCGGTAATCTCCATCACATGTGACAGGATGCCTGCCCCACACAGGCGGCGCGATGCCAATAACATGCGCTGCCACTACTGTGCGCCTTTTCACCACTGGCGATATACCGATGCGCCGGCGGGATTTCCCCTTGAGTGGTTCGAAAAGCGGGTTGGCGCGCACCATAGTGATGATGGGGGCGTCAGTGGGATTATGCAGTTCCACCGACCAGGCGATGTCACTGGTCTGGGTGAGTTGGATAACCAGACGTGGATGATCGGCGGTGAATGGCTGGCCGATGAACAGGTCTTTGCCGCCATTGAGCACCACCGTCGCCCACGCGCGGCCCTCGAATGTCCCCAGTGGCCGGGCCTTTTTTAGCGTGCGGTCATAGAGGAAGCTGGACCAGTTGTCGTTCAGCCCGCTCACCGCGATGGGCAGGCTGGAGATGAGCTTGCCGGTAATCGTGCCGGTAAAGCCGGCCTCGCTGCCGTCAATATTCAATATGTAGCGCTGACCACTAACCTTGCCGGCTGTTGCCTTCACTATGTAGTCGGCAGGCTTACCGTCCAGCCCGAAGTCGCGCGCGAAACGCGCCACCACCCCAGAGCTTCCATCGGGTATTTTCGCCCCGGTTCCGCGCGGAAGGCCGACCAGCAGCAGTTCCACCCGTTTCGTCTCCCCCTGTTTTTGTAACGCGGCAGCGGGTGGCAGGGTGATCCGCAGATTCCCGCGCGTCGGAGGGGTTAATGATACCTGCAGCCCTTCAGTCAGGGAGTAGACAGCGGCGCCACCTAACGTGGAGTCGAGAAACGCGCCATATGCGCCCGCCCCGAAGGGCGCCGTCAGTCGACGGGCCGGTGAGCGTCGCGGTTCCTCCCACTCACCGCATTCCAGTGTGCCGTCGCTGCCACGCACCACCCATTTCTGGTCATCGCCGCTCGTCAGCAACGCGATATCAAACCCCTCATTCGGCATATCTGCTTTCAGCGTGATATCGTAGCACCAGAGGAAGACCGCCAGTGGGCTGTCCGCATCTATCTGGAAGAAGTAGTTGCGTTTCGTTACCGTATAGTCGGACGCCGGTTGCGTACGCCACAGTGTGCGCCAGACCAGACCCACCGGGATATCATCGGTGAAGGCATGCGCGCGCTCCCCTTCACCGATATGCACGTCGCCGGTGTGCAGCAAGCGGCGCGACTCGCTCACCGTGGGCGTCATCACCGGGCGTACAGGTTGGCGGGGGCGCAGGAGCTCCCGCACTTGCGGCTCGCTGACGGCAGCGCCGTCAAAAGCGGGCGCGCCCAGCAGCGCATCGCCTTTAAACACGCCGGCAGGTGATATGCTCCCTGCGTCAATGCGCTTGTTCGGCGTAGCGAGGGCTAACCCGCCACCCATTTGAATATTGATGCCCGCCGAGTTTGTCACCTTGCCAAACGAGAGCTGATTATTGCGATCCCCGCACTGAAATTCCTGCAGGAACTGGTGGCGGTCCCACTGCTCGCCGCCGATCGCCCGGCGACCCTGCATATCGGTCACGATGAGCGCCAGGTTATGCTGCTGGTTATGTGTGAGGTCAAGCGTGAATTCGAACCGCGCCTTGCCGTCCGGCAGAAAACGGCGGAAGAGCCGGCGCCCGTCATATACCGCCACCTCTTTCAATCCCGCCGGCGACGACACCACCCCGCGCAGCCGCCATCGCAGGTTCTGCCAGTTGAACCAGCCGTCGTTCGTCCAGGCATAATCGCGCGGGCCGATATACCCCCAGCTTTCGATAGCCGGCCCTTCGGTGATGTAGATTTTACTCGGGTTATCCGGATAGTAGTGATGCAGCGCGAAGTAGTCGCGAATCTTCGTCGGCCCATTAACCACGCCGCTTTCCAGCTTACCACCGTCAGCGGGGAGCCGTAATACCGTGCGCCAAGTCGAGGCGTCAAGCTGAGCAGGATCATCCAGCAGATCAATCGCCATTGGCAGTGGGCCTTGACCGGAGTCCACCAGCGCGAGAAAATCCTGCGTCGCATCTTCGATTATCTTCCCCTGCCGGCTGGTGATGACGCCCACGGCATCCCAGTTACTGAAAAAGTCGGCAAACGGCGCGGCGTCCTGACCGAACAGGTAATTGCCGCGGGTGAACTTGAAGCCGCACTGCGTGTAGGCGTATTCCAGCGTCGTCATCGCCAACTGGCCCTTGGTGTAGGGATCCTCCTGCCGGGGATCGTAAGAGACGAACACCGTGCGATCGCGGGACAGCACCTTGCTATCCGGATACGGAAAGGATGGCCCGAAGTAGAAATAGTGGTTGCCAATCTCATCATCAATCACAAAGCCGGGAATGGCGCTGAATTCCGGTGACGATACTCGCGCGCAATCCGCCTTCAGCCGCTCGAATTCCTCCCGGCTGAGCCGGTTAAACTCCTCCAGGAAGACGATGTATGCCAATCCATTTGCTTTCGCCTTCGCCACCCATTCGTCAACTGTCGCCTTGCCGCTGGAGTAACGGGTACGCGCGCCGATGACACCGGGATATGCTGGCTCAACCGCTGGGAAATCCCATTTTTTCTCCCATGGAAAAGCTTTGGCGAAAATGGTCTTTCGCGGATTCGCCAGCAGCGATGGATCAGGTGTTGCGCCGCGAAAAGTCGCTGCTGATGGCTCCGACAACCAGCGAAGCGCATTGGTCAACAGCCGATATCCCCCGGAAGGGATATCCCGCAGCCCCTGATCGAGCACGATGCCTCCCAGCGTGATCGTCGCCGGGGGGCCGAACAGGTATTCCGGCGTGATTCCCAGATACAACAAACGTCCCTTGCCTACCTGTCGCGCGGCGAGCAACGGTACGTCGCGGTCATACGTGCCCTGCTCCCCAGCCGCTGTATTCACCCGCGTTTGTGATGTCGGACCACCATGCATGAGCACGGTCCAATTGTTATCGGCGCGGAATGATGTGGCGTGGTTTTGCCCCCCCACGCGCGAAGTG
>JAKIYB010000123.1:7232-9684 GCA_022708765.1 Armatimonadota bacterium
CGGCGGTCACCGGCGACGGCGCCAGCGCTGTGGTATAACCGAAATCCAGCTTCCACGCCGTGGCATTCACCGCATTGCGGTCGGTCGGCAATTCTCGCCACAGCGGTGTCAACCCCAACGGCGCGAGGAACGCCTCCTGCGGAGGTGCTTCCGTCTCCATCTGCTCAAGCGCGGAAAGCACGAGCACTCCGCCGCCTTCTTCCAGATACTGCTTCAGCGTAGCGAGCGTCTGCCGCACATGCGCCGGCAGCGTCCCATCGGCATTAGCATAGCCCAGGCCATGCACCACAATCACGTTGTAGCGGCGCGCTTGTTCCAGCGTCAGTGCCTGACTCTGCAAGCCGGACTGGCGCAGCACATTCAGGATGAAGCCATCGTGAGCGAAGCGTTCTGCCACCTGGTAGTCGCACTGGCTTCCCTTGGTGCCGGCCAACAGCACCGCGGACGGACGGCCGCCGGCCTTCACCCCCTGCGCGATGGCGAAACCGCACAGCAGACTCACGCATAGGCCGAAAAGCGGCACTCGGATGGCTGCACACATAACAGCTCCCTATCGGCATGTTCTATCGCTACCTCGTGACCCATCCCGTTGGAATGGTGATCGTATCCTTCGGAATCACCAATTGCGACAGGTCCCAGTTGTCGGTGTGGAAAGGGTAGATGGGTAGGTCGGCGCGGTTGTAGAGGTTGCAGACGGGGTTCGACGCCCACGCGTAGCGGACGGCGACCGGATTGGGCACCTTGTCGGACCAGACGACCACCTCATCGCCTTCGATCTTCGCATGCGCGAAGTAGAAGGCACGGTCGGCGCCGGCAATGGCAAACCCCACCGGCGGGTCGCCTTTCGCGTGCAAGCCATCGGCGTGGTCGAAGCGCAGGCGAATTATTTTTCTATCAATTTTCATGGACTTGTAGGTGGGCCCGAAGAACAGCCCCTTCTGCCCGTAGGCCGTCGCCAGCGCGCCCAGCGCCAGCCGCCGGCCTACCTCCTGCTTGTTCTTCGGGTGGATATTGTTGCCCTCGCCGATGTCCATCGCCGTCGCCAGGAAGGTGCCCGGCACGCGCAGCGCCAGCGCCTGCGCTTCGCGGAGGTTAATATAGCCCCCGCGCTCCACCGGCGCCGTCTGTTGATCATAGTAACTGGCTAACTGCACGATGCCGAACGGGAAATCCCCCTGCCCCCACTCCTTCCGCCAGGAGGTAATCAGACCTGGTAACAATTCCCGATAATCGGTGTAAAACGGCGCGTTCGCCTCCCCCTGGTACCAGATCGCGCCGCGAATACCGTACGAAATCAGCGGATGAATGAGCGCGTGATACATCACCGCCGGATGGCCATAGGAACTGCCCGGTGGCTGCGTGCCGATGGGCGGCATCTGCGGCTGCGCGCCGGCGTCAAGGTCCTGTGCCTTTCGCATCCGCCAGTCGCCCGCCAGCGACACCGCCTCTCCACCCGGGGCGTCTTTGCGCACCAGTTTCATCTCCGCCGCTGGTCCGAAAAGCCCCATGTGGTAGATCACTTTGAGTAAGCGAAGGGACAGCGTCACTTGCGTGGAAGTGACCGCCGACGCCGGCACCGGATAGACGCGCGAGATGGACCAGTAACTCGGCGTGTTGAACCACGTGCGCCCGACGCGCGCGCCGTTTACGTAGCTCTCGTCCACCGCATCCACCACGCCCAGGCGCAGTTCCAGTTCCTCCCCCACCCAGGCCTGCGGAATTGTCACCTCCTTGCGGAACCAGATGGAGGCTACCGGCGCGCCAATGGGATTATCCGCCGCAGACACCGGCAGCGTAACTTTCCCCCACTTCGGCATTGCCAATCCCGGCGCCATCCAGCGTCCCTTCATGCCGGGATCTTCAGCGTCGAGCTGCGCGAACCACGCCTGCTCCCGCGCCTTCACCCGCGCCTGCATCGCCTCTAATGCCTGCGGATATCCTTTCGGATCTTTCAGGTACGCCTGCACCGCCTCTTCGTACGCCGCCGCACGTGCACGATAACGCGGTACGGCCTTCAACCCCGGCAGGCTGGTCCACGCCTCGATGGCCGATGCCCCGTAAGCGGCGACGAGAATCCCCACCGGCACACCCAACCGCTGATGCAAGTCGCGCGCAAAAAAATAGCCAACCCCCGACCAGTTCTTCGCCGTCTCAGGCGTGCAGACTTCCCATGCCCCCAGACAGCGCGCCTGCGGAGTCAGCGCGAAGCGATGCTCACTCGGGGCGATGCGGTGGTCGCCCTCCTGCCCTGCTGCGTATCGGACGGTAAACGCGCGGATGGCAGGATAGTGTGCCGCCGCGCTCTCCTCAGCCGCGTTCTTCGATAGCCGCACCTGCCAGTCCATGTTCGACTGCCCGCTGCACAGCCACACCTCACCCACCAGCACATCTTTGAAGGTAAGCGTATTCTCCCCGCCGGCGATGGTCAGCTCGCGAGGTTCGGCGCTGGCCT
>JAKIYB010000123.1:9762-10031 GCA_022708765.1 Armatimonadota bacterium
CCGCCGTCCCCCATATCGGCACGGCGCGCTCTCGCTGCAGCACCATATGGCTCCCAAAGACACACGCCGCCTGCACTGCCGCCCGCGTTGCGTTGAAAAGGAGCATGATACTCACTGCCATGAACAGAAAACGCATAACCGGTTCTCCTGTTGTGGATATGCGCACTATACCACAAAATTCATGCGCATGCCGTCCCGGCGAAAAAAGGAGGCGAGTACCTTACGCACGAATTGCGTATGTATCGCTAACGGAGCGGATTATCATGCAC